>DAOVLV010000105.1 GCA_030631085.1 Planctomycetales bacterium
GAAACCTACGAAAAAGCGCTGGAATCCGAACCGCCCGAAGTCCGCGCCAAGGAACTTCACTACAACCTCGCCCAGGCGCTGAAGGCCATGGGCGAAAAACAAAAGGCGCTGGACCATTTCTCCCGCGTCGCGCAGATGGACTACAACTTCCGCGACGTACGCGAACAGGTAGAAGCTCTACGCAAAGAACTTCAGTAACGGGTAGGCTGGGACGAAGCGGAGCGCAGTCGCACCTTATCTGTTACAAATGAATATTGAATAATGAACAGAGAATTTTGAATAACGAAGTGAAAAAAACATTCCTCAAAGGCATCTTGTTTCTTTTACTTCGAAATTCGACATTCTCTGTTCATTATTCAACATTCTTTTTTTTCCGAATCTGTAAATCTTTTTCGATGTGAGGGCGTCTATCTATGATAGGTGTGGTGTATTTGTGCGCCCGTAACGAATGAAAGGAGCAGGAAATGAAAATCAGGTATTGGATTGTAACGGGATTTCTGGCGGCTGGGGCGATTACGGCAATGGCCGGAACGGCTGGGGCTTTGAGGGAAAAAGCAGAAAGGGGCAATGACCGCAGATCAGAGGAACGCCGAAGGCCAACCAAGGAAAATATCCTCGCCTTTGCGAAGGCGAAGGCGGCCGCTACACAGGCAAAAGAAGCAGCCGACGTAGCTGCCAGCGGCAATGCCTTCGCGATAAACCTGTATGCCAAACTAGCCCATAAGAGCAAAGGCAACATGTTCTTCTCCCCGGCCAGCATCCACACAGCCCTGGCGATGACCTACGCCGGCGCTCGCGGAAACACCGAAAAGCAGATGTTCACCACACTCAGGTTTCCGATTGACAGAAGGTGGGGTAGTCCTCCTGTCAAAGGGGAAGGAATGAATATGAGGATAACCGGCAGGGCGATCCCGATTTCCGCGCCCTGGTCGCAGGATCGTGTGCATCCAGCCTTCGGTGCGCTGATAAAGAAACTGAACACGCCGCGAAAGGGTCATGACGGCAAACCCGCATACGAATTGGTCGTCGCAAACGCGCTTTGGGGGCAGAGGGGATACCCCTTCAGAAAGGAATTCACAAAAACAGTCAAGGCCAACTACGACGCCGGCTTGGAAGAAGTCGATTACGTCAAAGCCACCGAGGCATCACGCAAGAAAATCAATAGATGGGTGGAGAAAAAGACAAAACAGAAGATTAAAGACCTCATTCCGAAGGGCACTATTGACGGAATGACGCGGTTGGTTCTGACCAACGCGATTTATTTCAAGAGTAACTGGGACGAAAAGTTCGAGAAGGGTGCTACCAAAGAAGGAAGTTTCTGGCTTGCAGGGAGATACCCGGTGAAAGGCCGCCTCATGGCGGTCCGTGTCCCGCTCATGCACCAGCAGGAACAGCACGGCTACCTGGAAACGGATACTTTCCAGGCGGTTGATATTCTTTACAAGCGGGGCGACCTGTCGATGACCATCTTTCTGCCAAAGCAGAAGGCCGTTAGCCTGGCGGCGTTCGAGAAAACGCTAACAGCCAAGAACCTCACCAAGTGGCTGGGGCAGTTCAAACGTAAGTCGGTTCAGTTGACGCTGCCGAAGTTCAAGTTCACCAGCCAATTCGGCCTGGCCGATACGCTCAAGGCGATGGGGATGGTCGATGCCTTCTCGATTGCGAAGGCAGACTTTTCCGGTATGACGACGGCCGATAAACTTTTCATCTCGGCTGTGATTCACAAGGCATTCGTGGCCGTTGATGAGGAAGGAACCGAAGCGGCAGCGGCTACGGCTGTCGCGGTGGCCCTTAACGGTGTTACTCCTCGGCCAGCGCAACCCAAGGTCTTCAAGGCTGACCACCCGTTCGTATTCATGATCCGCCACCGCGCCACGGGAAGCATCCTGTTCATGGGAAGGGTGATGAATCCGAAAAGATGATTACCGTGGAACCGGAATACCGGTCCTGCGGTATTCCGGTAATCCGGTTTTTTATCAAAACGCATCTGGTATATGCTTGATTTGCGGCTTTTCGCCTTCGTGGATCACGATTGATACGATGTCGAAGCGTGCGGCGTAGTTATTGGTGTTATGGTGGGCGAGGTAATAATTGGCTGGGCGCGTCAGTTGCCGGCGTTTACGGGCATCGACTGCCGATTCCGGCTCGACGTATCGGTCGGATGAGCGGGTCTTTACCTCAACGAATACGATTGTTTCAGCCCCGCTGCTGCGGCTAGTTGATCGGTCAAGTGCGATGATGTCGATTTCGCCGGGCGGGCAGCGATAGTTACGCGCGAGAATTTTTAAACCCTTCCGGCGTAAAAATCGCGAAGCCAGTTTCTCCCCCTTATGTCCCAGCGATTTGTCGGACATGATAATCGTTTGAGAGATTATTCTTCAGACTTTTCTTCGCTTACGGGTTCGCTGTCGGTTTGTGGTTCGTCGATTTCCTGAGGCTCGTCGAGGCTTGGAGATTCGGCGACGATTTCGGGTGCTTCTTCGGCGACTTTACGGGCGGCTTTGCTCGTTTGCGCTATATCGCGTAGGCGGGTGGCCTTTCCGACGCGTTTTCGCAGGTAATACAATTTTGCCCGGCGGGTTTGTCCTGAGCGGATGACCTCGACGCCGGCCAGTGTCGGGCTATGCAGAAGGAATACACGTTCTACGCCTTC
Source organism: Planctomycetales bacterium (assembly GCA_030631085.1). Classification (GTDB taxonomy): domain Bacteria; phylum Planctomycetota; class Phycisphaerae; order SM23-33; family SM23-33; genus JAUWNJ01. The sequence continues at coordinate 2,654 of DAOVLV010000105.1, forward strand.
GTTGTTGACGATTCGCCTGACGGTGAAGGTTTCGGCTACGCCGCCGCCTTTCCGGGCGATTACCACGCCGCGAAAGACCTGGGTGCGCTCCTTCTCGCCTTCAGCGATTCGGACAGAGACATTGACCGTATCGCCAACGCGAAACTCCGGCGGGGTATCCTTAATCGAACCTGCTACCGCTTTATTCATTAATTCCTGACTCACTGTATTTCTCCAATTTGGTAATTGGTAATCCGTAATCCGCAACAGAGCGTCAGTTTTTTTACCAATTACTAATTACCAATTACTGTCATTTTTTATTCGTGGACTATTTTTCTTTCTTATATTTTTCCCACAAATCCGGTCGGCGCTGCTTTGTTCTTTCGACGGACTGTCTGGCCCGCCAATCGGCGATCTTCGCGTGATCGCCGTTCAGCAGCACGTCCGGTACGCACATCCCGCGAAACTCCCGAGGACGGGTGTATTGCGGATACTCCAGCAGTCCGTCGCTGAAGGATTCTTCGGTTACACTTTCCGGCTCGCCCAGTGCTCCGGGCAGCAGGCGGACTACCGAATCAACCAGCGCCATTGCCGGTATCTCACCGCCTGACAGGACGAAGTCGCCAAGGCTGATTTCCACGTCGGACAGGGACTCTCTTATTCGCTCGTCGAAACCCTCGTAACGACCGGCCAGGAGTATCAGTCGCTCCTGTCGGGCAAGTTCCGTCGCCAATTCCTGATCCATCCGCCGGCCTTGCGGCGTAAGCAGAACCACAATTCCGGGTGGTTCGGCTTCGGCGCGAACGGACTCGACGGCCTTGAATACAGGCCCGCACATCATCACCATTCCAGGCCCGCCGCCGTAAGTGGCGTCATCTACTGTGCCATAACTGTTGTCGGCGAAGTCCCTGATGTTGGTCAGTTTGACCTCGGCAATCCCAGCCGATATCGCTCTGCCCACGATGCCGGCACCAAGCACCGTTTCAAACATATCGGGAAACAACGTCAGAATATCAATTCGCATCGTCATAGGTAGCACAGGTTCTTAACCTGTGCCGTCCACGGAGTAAAAGGTCGTTTGCAGATTACACAGGTTGCAAACCTGTGCCACCTTACTTCTTCACGACGATACCGTTGTTTGTCAGCAGGTTACGCACCGTATCGCTGGGCTGGGCGCCTTTGTCCAGCCAATACTCGATTCGCTCGCGTTTTAGTGAGACTTGCTGGTCTGTCGTCTTGGCCAGTGGGTCGTACCATCCGAGTTCTTCCAGAACGCGCCCGTCGCGCGGGCGGTGCGAATCGACCGCATTAATCCGAAAAAATGGAAGATGCCGCCTGCCAAATCTTTTCAATCGTAATCTTACCGCCAAAGTACTTCTCCGTATTATATTCCACACGCCCCAGCCTGACTTTACAGACCTTACCCGCAACGCACGAGCGGGTAATTATATCAGTGAACCGTTCGACATCAAGGACTTTTTTACCATAATAACCCCATTTTTGTCTTTTACACTTGCCAAGAGCGGGCAGAACCGTTTTTATAGAGAGCGTGAAGCACAGCCTCCGCAAAACTATCCGCGAAAAACTCTCGGCAATGGCCCCAGCCGTCGCTCACGCCAAAAGTATGGCTGTGTGTAAGCGACTTATGGACATGCCGGAGTTCAAAAAGTCCGAAGTCGTGATGATCTACCTTCCTATTCCCGAAGAGGTGGACGTTTCGCCGGTGGCTTTGCGAGGCTGGCAGGAGCAGAAGGTTATCTGCGCGCCGAAAATTTCCTGGGACCGTCGCCACATGCTCCCGATTGAAATTCGCTCGCTCCAGAGCGGCCTGGTCTCAACCGTTAAAGGTCTGCGCGAACCAGACGACGGCGAACCGATTGGTATGGAGTCGCTCGATATGGTGCTGGTTCCCGCGCTGGTCTTCGACCGTCAAGGCAATCGCCTCGGCAGAGGGGCTGGGTTTTACGACCGCTTTCTTGCGGACAAGGGGTTTGGCGGTATTTCCGTCGGAATCGCCTTCGGCGAACAGATTGTCGATGAAGTTCCGGTGCACAGCCACGATGTACCGGTGAATATGCTGGTAACAGATGAAGAAATTATACGATTCTGAAAAGATGATTACAGAAGAAGAAAAAGAGGAATAGCGGGATTACGGGGATTACAGGATTACAGGGATTTTGATTTTTGCTGAAAAAAGAAGAAGAAAAAGAAAAGATAGCGGGATTATGGGGATTACAGGATTATAGGGATTTTAATTTTTTTTATCCCCTAATCCTAAAATCCCTATAATCCCGCTATAACAAGCCTCCGCATCGGTCAGAGTTGTATTATTCGAACAGGAGAATCTCGTGAGAAGATCGCGCCACCCATTCGTAAGACTGATAGTTGTTGCAGCCATAATCGCATTGGTCGTCGTTGTGGCCAGGAAGCGTTATTGGCCTGCGACCCAGCCGGCGGATACTCGTCCCGCCGAGAAACCGGCAAACGGGGAACCCACCACCAGAGGCACGCTTCCACCCCCCCCGCCTGGGACGATGCCGGTTAACGTGAAACTCACTCCGGCGGATCGCGCCAAGGCGCTGACGCTGTTAAAAAATGGGATGGCATTTCTCAAACAGGAGAAACTCCTGGATGCCCGCGCCGCATTGGCTGACGCGATGAATACCTCCGCCCTACCGGCTGAACGGGCGGAAATGGTGCGGACGACACTGGCTGAACTGGCCGATAAGACGCTGTTCTCCCGCCGGGTCTTCCCAAACGACCCATGCACGTTCTCGTACAAGTTCCAGAACCGCGATGTGCTCATACGAGTCGAGCGGAAGTTGAAACTGAACGTCCCTGCGCAATTACTCCAGAAAATCAACGACATTGCCGACCCCACCAGAATCCCGGTCGGCCGGACACTTAAAATGATCAGAGGCCCTTTCCACGCCGTCGTCTCAAAGAGCCGATTCGTTATGGACATTTTTCTGGAAGAACCAAAGACCGGCAGGATGATATTCGTTCGCCGGTTCCGCGTCGGTGTCGGCAAGGACGGTTCGACTCCGACCGGACAATGGCGGGTGGTGCGCGGGTGCAAGAAGGAAAAGGCAGACTGGACCCCGCCGGCATCAAGCAACCTGGAGAGAAAACTGATAGAATGGGGTGAACCTGGATATCCGTTCGGCGCGAAGGGGTATTGGATAAGCCTGGAAGGGACAGGCAAGACGCCCTATACCCGCGAGGACGGTTACGGTATCCACGGGACCAACGACCCGTCCAGTATAGGCAAGGCCTCGTCGCTTGGATGTATCAGGCTTGGTAATAATGACATCGAGATGCTCTTCGCCATGCTCTACGATAAGGGAAAGTGGAGCACAGTAACGATCCTGCCGTAAGTGGTAGGAAAACACCGACAATTATTAATACTGCTACGAAACTTCGGTCGTCGCAGATAAACCGTTTCGCGTATGAGTAATCAGTGTAATTGGTAATCAGTAATTGGGCATCGGGTATTTTTTTACCAATTACCAATTACCAATTACAAAATAAGCAGTTACCGCTACCACTGAGAAGTAAAGTTTCGTTGTAGTATTAAACGCGCTAATCTTTTTTATTGGTTCGTTGTAGTAGTCCGACTTTTGATGTTCCGATGCGGGCTTCGGGGATTCCTTCAGGCCAGATGCTTACCATTAAAGTTACGTCGTCGTATGTCTTGTCGTATCCGAAGGTGAATGCCACGTAAAGCCGGGGGAATTTTCTTATCAGCGTCAGTCTCGTGGAAAGGTTATTCCCTCCGTCGAAATCGAAGTCGTACTGTTCGAATATGCTTACGCGATATTTTCGGTTAATCTGGTAACTTGCACCGAGCGTCCCGACGGCGCTGTCCAGCGGGTTGA
>DAOVLV010000158.1 GCA_030631085.1 Planctomycetales bacterium
AAAGTCAGCCGCCGGACAGCAGAAAAAGGCGCTGGAGCAAATGCGAAAAGAGGCTGAACGCCTTGAAAAATTAGCGAAAAAACTCGAACAGGCCGCTAAAAACGCCGACCAGAAGAGGCAAGCGGAGTCGCAGAAAGCAACCGCGAAAGAGGCTGCCAGAACAGCACAGGACATGAAAAAGTCTTCCAAAAGCGGTAAACCGACGCCCGGTCAGAAGTCAGTTTCCAAAGCCGCTGGAGCAATGAAACAGGCGGCAGGGAAGATGAGCGAGGGTGGAGCCTCGGAATCCAGCGAGAAGCAGGGTCAGGCTGTAGAGGAACTAAAAAAGGCGGCTGAAGAACTCGAACGCGCCATCGAACAGGCAAAGGCAGCCGCACAGGCAGAAACGCTTGCCAAGATCGAGCAGATACTCAAGGACGCCCTTGCCAGGCAGAAAGAACTCACGAAAGTAACAAGTCAGACCTACGAGAAACGTGACGGCGATAAATACCAAAGAACCCAGATACTGAAATTGGCTGAACTTTCCGACGGAGAGGGCGCAGTGGCGAAGAAAGTTGACGGTGCTCTCGCCAGGATTCGCGCCGAAGGAACCACCGCTGTGTTCCCGATGGTGCTCGAAGAGGTCTGCGAAGACCTGACGAATGTCCAGAACCTGCTGGCGAAGAAAAAGGCGGGACCGTTGACGCAATCAGTGCAGAAGGGGATCGAGAAGAGCCTGGAAGAGTTGGTCGATGCCCTCCAGAAGGAAAAACGCCGGCGTAAAAAAAAGAAAGGCAGCGGTGGTAAGGGCGAAAGCGGGGGTAAAAAACCTCCACTGGTCCCGCCTGTAGCCGAGCTGAAAATGCTGCGAAGCCTCCAGGTGCAGATTAACAAGCGAACACTGGTGCTGGATGCGAGTGATCGCAGCGGCGAGACTTCGACTACCGAGTTGAAACTTCAGCACAAGATCGTGGCAAAGAGACAATCTCGCGTCGCCAAGACGACGACGGAACTCAACGAAAAAATCAAAGGCAATGCCCCCGGCGCCGGCGCGAAACCAAAACCCGCGCCGAAAGAACCGAAGAAAGGTGAAGGATCATGATTACCAGAAAGATTCTTATCACGGTATTGGCGACATTGACAGCGGCTGCTTCGGCCGGTGCGCAAACTCCCCCTGCCGAGAAACCTGCGGGTGTTTCAGACCGTGATTTGATCGGCCTGACGATGACGCCGGCGGAACTGGACGTGTTTATCAAGAAGGCACGTGAACGTCGCCTGTCTATGGAGCGGGATCAGGTAGCAACCGAGATTCGATCCGGGATGCTGTTCGATGTGAACAAAATAGAATCGGCCCTGAAGGTGCTTTCCGACAAACCCCAAAACACGTGCGAAGACAACGCGAAGCGTATCTGCCAGGCCTTCGCAATGGTGGACAAGCGGTTCGAAAAAGCCTGGACCCTCCTGGGTAAAGGCGACCACAAAGCCGCTATCGCCGCAGTCAAACCGTTTATCAGTGAACGCGACACCAGTTATTTCGCTGCCGCCAAGCGGTTCTGTCTGGCAGAAGCCATGGCCGGTAACCGGCTCAGCGAAGACGCCGTCGATGCCTACACCGATCTTGTCAAGGCGATGCCTGAGAAGTTCAGTTTTGCGGGATTGTCGCTCCTCAAGGCGGGCAGGACATACGAGAAACTCAACCGATACTATTACGCGATGACGCTGTATAAACTGTGGGTGGAGAGTTACGGAATCTGGGATCCGGAAACATCGAACGAACTGGCAGACCGTGCCGAAAAAATCGCAGCCGATTACAAAGACCCGCTCAAGACCATCGCCGGAAAAATGTCCGAGGTCGAGAAACGCCTTACCGATACCGACAGCGGGCGAACCACGCAGACCAGACAGGAAGAAATCGTCGCCATGCTCAGCGACCTTATCGCCACTGCCGAGGAAAACGCCAGTCAGGGGCAGGGCAAAGGTAAAGGCAAGGGCAAGGGTAAAGGCAAGGGTAAGGGCAAGGGCAAAGGTAAAGGCAAGGGCCAGGGTCAGGGAAAAGGCAGCAAACCCGGTCCGGCAAGCGGTATCGGTATTCCTTCGAAGGGGGCGACGGTCAGTCAACTGACGGGCGGCGGCGACACGCTCGCACCCAGCGGCCTTCGCAAAATTCACTCCTCTGACCTTACCGACGATTGGGGAAAACTCCCGCCGAAGGAACAGAAAAAACTGATGGAAAGTTTCAGAGAAACGATGCCGGAACGCTATCGTGGGATGATTCGGGACTATTACAGAAAAATGGCTTCGGAGCGGAGCGATTCGGAATAAACGTATGAACATCAGATTTTTCGTATCCTGTTCTGTTCTGTCCCTTTTCGCCGTTGTGTCCGTGGGGGAAAATACCGCTACCGCTCCTGCATCGGCCCGGGGCGGTTCTTCCAAAGGTATGGCGGAGATTATCCTCGTCGATGGTGAGACTTTTACCGCCAGGCCCGTAAGTGTCGGTAAAACCGAAGCGGTCTTTCTGACGGCGGGCAGGACCACCAGAAAGGTTCCCATACGCAACCTCTGGCGGATACGGTTTTCCGATTCGCTCGATCTGATGAACCGCCCGGGTCAGAAAGTTATCACTCTCGTCGGTGGGGGGATGGTGGCGGTCAAAAGCGTCGGAATGAGCGGCGAGAAAATTACCGCCAGGTGCGATCTTTTCGGTGATGCATCCTTTGAAATGTCTTCGGTTGCGACGATATATCTTCCCCGACGGGGTCGGTGCCCGACGGGGCTGGAAAAACGCTGCGAGGAAATGTCCCTGCGAAGCGGTAAGCAGGATTGCCTGGTGGCCGAGGACAAAAAAGGTAACTGGATTCCCGTCCTGGGCGCTTTGAGAGCCATTGTGCCTGAAAAAGTTACGTTCCGGTTCAATCAGTCGGATCGCACGGTAGGAATGGAGTATGTTCGCGTAATCAAATTGGCCAAGGTGTCGCAAAAGGCGGTTTCCCCGGCAGGTAGAATTATCGGCAAAGACGGTTCGCTCGTGCCATTCACGTCCTTCAAACTCGCCGGGTCGAAATTGTCCATAACGGCTACCGGCCTCGCCGCCGATGCGGTCAATCTCCCGGCGGTGGCGGAAATCCGCTTCCGTTCGGACCGATTCGTGTACCTCTCCGACCTCAAGCCCGAAAAGATAGTCCAGGCGGGACTTTTCGGCGATACGGTATTCCCTTATCGGCGCGATCGCAGTTCTGCCGGCGGGCCGTTGCGTGTCGGTAAAAAAACATACACCAAAGGCGTCGGGATGCACAGCCGGTGCGAATTGACCTACGATCTCGCCGGTAAATACGTACTCTTCGCCGCAGCGGCCGGTATCGACCATGCCAGTGGGAAACGGGGCGACGCGACGCTGAAAATCATCGGCGACGGGAAAGAACTGCTCAAAGGCGTAAAACTCACAGGCCGGAAAGAGGCGACACCTGTTCGCTGCGACGTTACCGGAGTAAAGAAACTGACCATAGTGGTCGGGTTCGGAAAAGACGGTATCGACGTTGGCGACCACGTTGACCTGGGCGAAGCACGCCTGATAAAGAAATAAGAGGTCTCTGGAAAACCGTAGCACGGGCGTCTCGCCCGTGAATTCTGCGTCTTTTTCTTTTTCTGTTTTTACACATGGGCGAGACGCCCATGTTACTGGAAGGCTTCGCTCAATATCATTGCTCCGTATGAAACTCATCGACACACATTGTCATTTGACCGACGAGCGTCTTAGTCCGGTGGGGGACGTTCTTGCGCGGGCGGGGGAGGCTGGGGTCGTCGCGTTTATCTGTGCTACTGCACGAATCGGCGACAGTGCCGTCGCTGCCGGGATCGCCGGACGATACAAACAGGTCTATTGCACCGCCGGCGTCCACCCTCACGACGCTAAAAATGCCGGCGAAGGTTACCTCGAACGTCTGGAAGAATTGGCAGCCCACCCGAAAAACGTCGCAATTGGCGAGATTGGGCTTGATTATCACTACGATTTCTCCCCCCGCGACGTGCAGCGACGCATCTTCGCCGAGCAACTCGCCCTGGCCAGTCGCCTCGAAAAACCCGTCGCCGTCCATACGCGAGAAGCCTTCGAGGAGACATTGGCCGTCATTTCCGAGTCGGGCATAGCGGGGGAGCGAATACTCTTTCACAGTTTCACCGGCGGCCCGGACGAGACCCGCCGCGTGCTCGACATCGGCGCTTACGTCAGTTACAGCGGTATCGCCACGTTCAAAAACGCCGACGTCATCCGCGCCGGAGCCGCTCTCATACCTGACGACCGAATCATCATCGAGACCGACGCGCCTTACCTGTCGCCCGAACCCGTCCGAAAAATGCAGATAAACGAACCATTAAACGTCGTCCACGTCGCAGAACGTTTAGCAGCCGTCCGAAGGACGACTCCGGAAACGCTGGCTGAACAAACCACCGCCAACGCCATCCGATTCTTCGCCCTCGACATGGAGGCATAAGAGCGATTATCATAAACCGTGAAAAGAATTAGCAGGGATGCAAGGGATACATGGGATGTTTTTATTTTTATTAAAACATCTTATCCCCTGCATCTCCTGCATCCCTGCTATATCTTTACGAAAGAGTAAAAATGTCTGAACCGGAAAATATCGAGACTTTTGAGCGGGTGGCCGAAGCCTTTGACGCCGACTATGCGAAGATTACCGAGCAGGTCGGGCGGGTAATCGTAGGCATGGGCGAGGTGGTCGATGAAGTGATGACCTGTTTGCTGACCGGCGGGCACGCGCTGCTGGAGGGCGTTCCGGGGCTGGGAAAGACGCTGCTGGTCCGAACGCTGGCTGAAGCGCTGGACCTGTCCTTCAGCCGGATACAGTTCACGCCCGACCTGATGCCAACCGACATAATCGGAACCAACATTGTCGAGACAGATGAAAGCGGCGCCAAAGGGTTTAACTTCCAGCGCGGGCCTATCTTCGGGAATCTCATCCTGGCTGACGAGATTAACCGGGCTACGCCAAAGACTCAGTCAGCCGTGCTCGAAGCGATGCAGGAGCAGACCGTTACCGTCGCCCGCCGGCGGTATCATCTGCCAAGCCCGTTCCTCGTCCTTGCTACGCAGAACCCGCTGGAGATGGAGGGGACATACCCGCTGCCTGAGGCCCAACTGGACCGCTTCATGTTCAAGATTCGCGTCCGCTCGCCAAAACTCGACGAATTGACCGCCATTCTCGACCGGACCACCGGCGCCCAGACGCCCTCGGCTGAAAATGTCGTTACGGGTAAGCGGATCGATGAAATGCGCCAAGCGGTTCGTCGGGTGGTTGCGGCTTCGCACGTCAAGGACTACATAGGCCGGCTTGTGCTGGCGACACATCCCGGCAGCGAACACGCACCGGAGACGACCGACAAATATGTCCGCTACGGTTCCAGCCCTCGCGGCGGGCAGGCGATTCTACTGGCAGCCAAGGTCCTCGCACTCCGCGACGGGCG
>DAOVLV010000296.1 GCA_030631085.1 Planctomycetales bacterium
GTTGGACATCCAATCCTCTATTTCGTTGATATTTCGCACGAAGAAGTATCCGCCCGTCAGCCCGATCGCGCTTCCGAGCAAAGCCGTCGCCGCTCCGAAGCCCAGGAATATCTGCATCACGCCGCCAGCCGAGCCTCCGACGGCGCGAACGACGCCGATGTCGCGTATCTTCTGCGTTACGATCATATGGAAAATCGCGAAGACCATCAGTACCGACACCAGCGAAATGACCCCGAACATTATCGTTACCACCGCCTTTTGCTTCTCGATTATACCGATGTACTTAGCCTGTTTTTCCCGCCAGGTCTGCGCTTCTGCGGGTATTGTCCCGGCGAAGGCGGGATGGGTATCGGCGAATTTCTTTATGGCGGCGTTGACTTTCTTACGTACCTTTATCAATTCACGGTCCGAGGCGTAGGGGGCTTTGATTTTGATTTGTATCTGCGAGCAGCGGGCGGGAACGACAATCCTGCCCGGTTCGTCAGCCGAGTATCCAGGCCCCATATCCGTCAGTTCCTGGAGCGTCTTGAACGGTATGTACACCGTATTGGAATCGATGACGTACAGGTCGGTCCGGGCGTCGTCGATAACGGTGAATGTGGCTGTGGTGGGCGTATTTGTTATGGACATTCCATACCCCAGCGGGAACAGTGTCATAACGGCACGGAAACCCGGCGTTATCAGCCTGACCATCTCGCCGTCGGGCGTGCAGAAACTCATCCCGGCCAGGCCTAGTCCGAGAATCATACGCTTTTCGGGCGGACGAAAATCTTTGTCCAATCGCTCGGCCACCTCTTCCATTCCCTCGGTAAGTTTCCGGATTGTCTCGTCGTTTCGTCGGTCTGCGGGCTTGGCCTGCTCTGCCTGAAGGTCGCGGCGCATCATCTCAAGAGTTTTCCGTCGCAACGAGATGTTAATCAGTCTGTCCCGCCGCCAGGTGGAATTGTTCTCGGCCACGTGCAACTTATCCAACAGGTGCTCGTCGCGTTTGTCGGACGGTTTGGACGATTCTCGCCGGATGATACTTTTGATAAGTTTGATGTGCTGCTTGGTGCGCGAGAAGACGCGCTCAAGCGGCGGATCGAATGAAGTGTTTTTCCACCCGTCCTGAACGAACATATCACGTTGAAATTGCGTTACGGCAAGCCGCTCCGGCAGCCGGATGCCACAAATCTGAACGGTGTTGGTTTGTCCGGCGATACGCAACAGACCATAGGTGTAAATTACGGGCGTAGCGGCTTCGACCTCGGAGACCTCGTCTTTGAGATAAACAATAAACTCGTCGTACAACCTGATACCGGAAATACTGGGTTTATCCACGACAATATCGCCGCAAAGCCCGCGTGCGGCATACTCGACCTTGCGGAGGAAACCGTCGAAAACGCTCACGACAATCAGCACCATCATCACGCACAACGCCACCGCCACCACGGCTACCAAAGCCAGGTAGCGACGACGAAGGTATCGCAAACATAGGAATAATTTATACATGGTTATTTGGTTGACTGGTTTATTGGTTGACTGGTTGACTGGTTCATTGGATTCTGTGCCAACTCGTAATTATTCACGTTTCGTCCGATTATTTACTTTCCGCCATCCTTCGGCGCAGGTAGGCAATATAACCGTTGATTAATTTTGCTACTGATACCGCCTGTTTTCGTAAGTCGTCCAAATGTTCCTTCTTGAAATATCCCTCGTCCTCACAAGCACTTATGTCGTCAAGCAACTCGTTGATGCTTCCCCGCGAACGATACAAATAACTTATGTTGTGTCGATAACTCCTGCTACCATGCCCTTCGGCAATGTTGTTGGTTACCGAAAGCGAAGCCCGTCTCATTTGTGAAATCAGATTGTATTTTTCATCATTCGGAAGCAGCCGGGAGAGTTTATAGACCCGTTGTCTGAACCTACGGGCTTCCTGGTACACTTCCAGATCTTCAAAACCCTTACCTATCGCCACTACTCCCATTCTTCCAGTCAACCAGTCAACCAATTCACCAATCAACTAATCCGTTCTCTGCTCCGGCTTGAGCATCGGGAACAGTATTACGTCTCGTATAGTTGTTCTGCCTGTCAGGAGCATTACTACGCGGTCGATTCCTATTCCCAAGCCGCCGGCTGGGGGCATGCCGTGGCGCAAGGAGGCGACGAAATCATCATCCATCACGCGCATCGTCTCGCCGTCGGCCTCGCCTGCGAGTTGCTTGCGGAAGTTCGCTTCCTGAACGGCAGGGTCGTTCAACTCGGTGTACGCGTTGGCGATTTCCATTCCGGCGATGAACAACTCGAACCGTTCAGCCAGCGTTTCATCGTCGGCCTTGCGGCGCGTCAACGGGCACAGGTCGGCGGGGTAGTCCAGCACAAACGTTGGCTGGATCAGATGCTGCTCGACAGTGGCTTCGAAGACGTCGTTGATAACGATGGCGTCGTCCTTGTTAGCCTCTTCCATGCCCAGTTCGCGGGCCTTTTCACGCACTGCCGACGCGTCGCGCATATTCACGCCGGCGTGTTCAGCCAGCAATTCCTCATATGTCGCCCGTCGCCAGGGGCGGGTGTAGTCGATGATCCTATCACCATATGGAAGCGCAATCTTTCCTTCCTTCCTTAATTTGACGGCTTCAACATCGATTTTGGCGAGAGATATTTTTGAGGTCATTGCAGAAGCTATTGGATCAAGAACCATAGTAACAGCCTTGTCAACTTTCCGCTGTGTAACCTCTGGTAAGTCCTTCAAGTTCTTAATGTACTCTCGTAATTTTTGCTGGGCTTCTCTCGCTTGGCTGATATGCCTTTTTGCTTCTTCCAGTGGAGATATGAGGTCGATTGATGTGGCGATTAGTTCCTCGGTGATTTCCATCATCACGCTGTAATCGGCATAGGCCTGGTAGAGTTCGAGCATTGTGAATTCCGGGTTATGCCGGCTGTCGAGGCCTTCGTTGCGGAAGTTGCGGTTGATTTCGAAGACCTTTTCCATCCCGCCGACCATCAGGCGTTTGAGGTACAGTTCCGGGCTGATTCGCAGGAACAGGTCGATATCGAGCGCGTTATGGTGAGTAACGAAAGGCCTTGCCGCCGCACCGCCGGGCAGCGATTGCATCATTGGCGTCTCGACCTCGCTGAAGCCTCTGCCATCGAGGGTGTCGCGGATATGCTTGATAATCTCTATTCGTTTTCGCGCGACTTCCATCGTTTCGGGATTGCTCATCAGGTCGAGGTATCGCTGACGGTAGCGGGTTTCGACATCGACCAGGCCATGGAATTTCTCCGGCATCGGCAGCAGCGATTTGCACAGCAGCGTCAACTTGTCGGCGAATATGGTTATCTCGCCGGTGCGTGTCCTTATCATCGGCCCGGCGGCTGCGACGATATCGCCCAAATCCAACAGCCCCGCCAGCGACCATCCGGCTTCGTCGAGGGCGTTTTTCCGCAGACATATCTGCATCGCGCCGGTCGCGTCGCGGATATGCGCGAAGATGAGTTTGCCCATAGGTCTCATGAGAATCACTCTGCCGGCTGCGTCGGCTGATTGCGATTCGTCGTCTTCTTTGAACCGTGCGAGAATTTCGGCGATTGCCTCGGCAGAGTCGTACCGCCCGCCGTAAGGA
>DAOVLV010000109.1 GCA_030631085.1 Planctomycetales bacterium
AGATATTCAACATCTTTGTGGACTGGCCTGAAGAAAAAGACCTGCCGGGCGACGGAAAGACCGACAGCAGGACACTGGCGACACAACGCGCTCAACAATTTACCAAACACCTCATCGACGCTTACCAGTTCCGCCGGTCAAGTCTCGAAGTAAAACAGGCAAAAGAAAGTTCCATTGCCCTGATGAAAGAGACAACCGCCGACGCCAAGAAGAACATGGATGACGCCCAGAAGGAACTGATAGAATACATCACCGAGAAAATCGGAGCCGACATCAGTGAGGCGAAGAGTATAAGCAGCAGCGGTGTCGGAGAGACGGGGATTCAGACCCAGAGAACGGAAAACCAGAAAAAAATAAGCACGATTGATACCCGTCTGGCGGAACTGAAAGCACTGATTGGGCAAATCGACATAGAACTCAAGAAAGGCCCCGACAAGCAGGTGGTAATACCGGAGGTACTGCTTACGGTGGACAACTTGGGGGTCAGCAAGATTATCGAAGCGATTGCAGACCTGAGGATTAAACTGAATACTCTCACCCCGCAATTTGAGGACTCCTACAAGGAAATAAAAGAGGCCAGAGCGGAACTAGCCGCTAATCTGGCCGATCTCAAGAAGGAACTGGCTAGGCAGCGCACCACGCTGAACATGGAAATCGCCGGTTTGGGGGCGCAACGGACAGTGCTCGTCAAAAAGGTAGATGATGACAAGAAAAAAATGATCGAGCTGGGCCCCAAAGCAATGATGTACAGCCTCCTTGACAAAAACGCCGACGACGCGCAAAAAATGCACAGTAAGCAACTGGAAGGATACCTCGAAGCCAAGAGCGCCGAAATGGCGGCGAAGATACCGAATCGTGTCTCTGTAATCAGTGGCCCGTCGTTACCGGACATATCCAAACCGCATCGCCCAATACTGTGGGCAAACGTGCTTATCAGCATCTTCGCCGGTCTGGTCCTGGCATTAGTTTATGCCTTCATGGCCGACCACTTCGACCATACGGTCAAGGGCATCGAGGACGTTGAGCGACACATTGAAACCAATGTGCTGGCGTCGGTACCCAAGTTCACTCGCAAGATAATTCGCACCAGATAGAGGTATATAGACATGGCCGAGAATCAATTAGCCGCTGCCAAACTGACACCCCAGGCTGAGGACATATTAAAAGGTTTGTGGGCGTCGTTGTTTTACACTTCGTCGGCTCCGAAATCCGTGCTGTTCTGTTCGTCCAATCCCGGCGAGGGCGCTACGACCATCGCCTGCGGACTGGCACTGGCAGGAAGCAACGGTTCCGACAACGGCGAAGCGAACGACGGAGCAGAAATGGCCCGTTCAGCCGGACGGGTCGTATTGGTGGATTTCAACCTTCGCACCCCTGCGGTGGGCAACACACTGAACGTCGCCAACGGCATGGGCGTTTCAGACGTCCTGGTGGGGAAAATGGATTTATCCGAGGCGATCCAGCACATCGGACCGGGAAAGATGGACGTCCTGACCGCAGGCAGCGAGTGCGGGAAGGTTCTGGATATCCTTCGCGCTGATCGTGTAAAGGGTATTCTGGATGAGTTACAGCAACGTTACGACCACATTATTATCGACGTCGCTCCGGTCAATCAGTATCCCGATGCACAGGTACTTTCCAAGACTGTCGAAGCCATTGTGCTGGTTGCCCGTTGTCAACATATCCATCGCGAAGCACTGCTCCAGGCGAAAAAGAGGCTTCAGGCGGGAGGCGGAAAGATCGCCGGCGTCGTTCTGAACATGCGGACTTACCCAATCCCAAGGTTCGTCTATCGACGCGTCTGACCGAAGGCCGGCAGCGTAAGAGGCTTACATGACCGAACTGACCCGGCGCAAGACGGAACCCTTTACACCGATGCTCTCGTCGCGGAATGCGGCGTCCGGGGGACTCCTGTGGGTCGTGCTGGCTATGGTGCTGGCGGCTGGGGCGGTTTCGGTCGCATGTCCATCCACAATGCCGTGGTCGTTCCTCGCCCTGGCTGGGGGGGCGATCCTGGTCTATTGGTCCATAAAGTGGGATGTAACCCCGTGGGCATGGATATGGTTGCTTTCCTATGGTCTGCTGGAATGGCCCCAGTGGCGGATAGAGATCACCGGCTTTTTTAACATGACCGTCCCCCGATTTATCTTCATCGGGGCGGTATTTGTGTTCAGCCTGCACTTTCTGCTCCGCAGAGAACGCCTCCGATACGACCGCGCGGTGCTGTGGGCGATGCTGGCGCTGCTGGTCTATAGCGCCGTCAGCGCCACGGCGGCCGGATGGTTGGCCGGTACGGCCGAAGTCAAAACCCTCCCGTACTACCGCTTTCTGGGGATGTTTCTGCTCCCCTTCATCATGTTTTTCTGCGTCTATAACACCACGCGGGACGAAAAGCAGATTCCCAGGGTGCTGGTGTTTCTGTCGCTGTATGGCTGGTACGCGCTATATATAGGTTACCTTCAGTATGCCGCGATCATGGGCGCCGAGGGCGCCAGGGCATTTATCTGGCCGGCGTATATAAACTGGCCGGCATACGGTATTCACTTCGAGCGTGCGCGCGGGGCGTTTTCGTCGGCGTATCCCCAAGGTAGTCTGCTTGTGCTGATGTTTTTTGTCAACCTGTTCCTCATCCGCAGGATTCGCGGACCTTATCGCACCGCATTGATTATCCAGGCCGTTCTCATTCCGCCGGCGATATTTTTCACTGGTGTCCGCGCCTCTTACCTGAGTTTTATACTCTGCGGGATTGTCTGGTGCCTGTGGGGAAACAGAGAACGCTTCGGAAAGATAAAACTGACGCTGGCGTCGCTGGTGGTGATAATCGGCGTAGCGATGACCTGGGCGAACCTGGCCCAATCCAGGCGTGCGACCGGGGGAATAGCGCAAAAAGGGCCTATCGTTACGCGACAGATCCTTCTGGAAAGAAGTTGGGAATTGTTCAAGGAGCGTCCGCTTACCGGAGTGGGGTTCGGCCATTTCGTTGACGCCGTCCTGGAGCACCAGTGGGACCCGGGAACGATGTCGGCAATGACATCCGGAATCCTGGTCGAACACAACCTGTTCCTCAACACCGCGGTCGAAATGGGACTGCTGGGACTGACATGCTTGATAGTGGTTTTCCTGTTGATATACCGCCAGTCGAGACAACTGTATCGCCGCTTGCCGGCGACATCCACCGGCTGGCTCAGCAAGGAATTCGTCGTACTTTTCTGGATTGTGCTTCTTAATTATTTTACTGATGCGATGTTTCGAGATATGGTGTGGCACGTGATTGATAATGGGTTTTTCTGGGCTATTGCCGGTTTGATGGTCGGATATAACCGCCTGCTGGACTCTCGCGAGCAAAATCAACCGGAACTTTCCATCGCCACCCCTGCCGGAAACTAAGTTACCTTTAAAAAGTTTGAACAGTAAGGTAACTGATTCTTGAAATCCGAATATCGAA
Organism: Planctomycetales bacterium; assembly: GCA_030631085.1. GTDB lineage: Bacteria > Planctomycetota > Phycisphaerae > SM23-33 > SM23-33 > JAUWNJ01. Next base: position 3,446 of record DAOVLV010000109.1, read on the forward strand.
TTTCGAAATACGAAACAATATCGAAATATGACTGTCTAAAACCCGAAACATAAAAAAACGAACATCTGTTTCTGCAATCTGTGTTTTGAACATTAGAAAATTCGTATTTTGAATTTGTTTCGAATTTCGAAATTCGATATTCGGATTTATCCATATATGTCGAAATAGTGTTCAAACATTATTGCAACTCGTTTAGGAGTAACCGCATTGCCCGTTCTGTCGCGACTGCTGAAGGTCGGCTCGATGACAGAGTCGCTGGGTGTTTATATCCCAGCCACCATATTCCAGAGATTCGTCTCTCTGGGGCGCATGTTGCTGTTTGTGTACCTGCTCAGGGAGGCGGGATACGGGCTTTGGGGGCTTGGCGTTGTAACTTTTACCATGGTCTCGTCGCTGGTAACCCTGGGTAGTCATCACGGGTTGGTGCGATACATCAGTTTCTACGAGGCACGGGGGCAACTTCAGGCATTTTACCTCCGGGTACGGTTTCTCATCCTTGCCCTTGCCGTTGCGATTACCGCCGTCGCCCTTCTCGGTAGCGATATACTGGTACTCCTGACGCGGTCTCGTGTCTCGCAGGTGGATTATCACCACCAACTCCATCTCTGCTGGGCGGCATTAGCCAATGCGGGACTTCTGGGGCTGTATCACAATATGCTCGGTTTCCTGGTGGGCATGAGGCGTTATCGGGCTGTTTCGGCCCTTGAAATCACCTTTGCCGCCTGCTTTACCATCCTTGGCGTCGGCGTGTTGGTTGTAACGCACGATCCTCTATGGTTGATGATCGCGCATTTTGTCTCGGTGCTGACGGTTTTTGTCGCGGGGATGTTCCTGTTGCAGTTGGCGTTAAAATCGCCGGAAGCGATTACCGAAGCGTCCGGTTCCGCCGCCCGAACAAAAGAAACGCTGATTCCCGAACCCGACAGCGATGCCGAAGGGCTTGACAGCGCCATGCCGCTTCCGGTCCGAAAGGCCGATGCCGCCGAACCGGTTGGGCTTGAAGGATGTTTTACCCGGGTGCTTCGCTTCGGATTCGTCGCCACAATCGCCGCTTTCCTCTGGCAGGGTGCGGGGTACACAAGTTTCCTTATGACTTCGCGAAGGTACGGCGAAGTCAAGGCGGGGATATTCTTCGCCTTCCTGCCCATGGGCCAGGCGATATTGGCCCTTTCCAATGCCGTCAGCGCGGTGATATTCGCGCACGTTGCGAAACTCTGGGAGACCGGCGAGCGCCGCCCAGCCATCTTCGTTCTCCAGACCGCCTACAAGGCCCTGGTTCTGGCGACAATGACACTGGCGGTGCTGCTTTACGTTACCTCGCAGTGGTGGGTGAAGATTTTTCCCGCCGGCTTCCACGATGGGCTTGTTCTCCTCGGCGGGCTGTTGCTGTTCTTCCAGGCGAGCATTCACCTGGCGCTTTTGAACATACTTGCCTGGCTTCACGAAAGACCTGTTGTCGTTGCGATTACGCCGCTGTTGAGCATAGCGATAATCGTACCGCTGGCGATACACTGGATGAACTGCTACGGACCCCAAGGCGCCGCCCTCGCGTCCGGGATCGGTATGTACACCGCAATGATTGTGGTCTCGCTGGGGTACTTCCTTATCGTTCGCGCCAGGTTCCGAATCAGCACATACATCCTCATGGCCGCCCCTGCCATGCTGCTACTGTCGAAGCGGACACTGGGACTTGTATGGATAGCCGTACTGATAGTGACGATATTTACTACATGGTTGCTGGATTCCAGACAAAAACGGATATTGAGTTCATCAGGACGACGAATACTCAAGCGATTCATGCCGGCGCGAACACGCCGGGGAGCCACGAGTGCATGACCGAAAGCATTTCCGTTATCCTGCCCACGCATAACCGTCCGGAGTCGCTAAAAAGGACTGTCAGGTCGGTCCTGTCGCAAAGCCTCCTGCCTGATGAGTTGATAATCGTCAACGACGGCGACGATGAGATACCCGCCGACATTGCCGATAAGGTGCGGCAGGCGGGTGTGCAGTTCATTTACAGGCGGCGCGATTATCCGTCGCTACCGGCTTCGAGAAACGTCGGTATAGACGCCTCAAGCGGCGGGATACTTCTCCTTATGGACGACGACGTGGAACTGGAGCGGGAATTCCTGGCAGAGATGTCGGGGATGTTCGAAGCCGATAAGGCCGGACAGGTTGACGGAATCGGTGCGGTGGGAACCGACTTCAGCGTCATTCCAACCGCGAAAAACCGCCTGTGGGGAGTCCTTATGTTCCTGACGGGGCACCTGCGATGGATGCCCCGAAGGTGCCAGGCCAACACAAGGCGGCTACCGACGGCGCTGCGGGGACTTCTCAAACCGGCAAAATTTCTGATCGGCGGCAGGGTCGGCGTCCGACGACGTGTGGTCGAGGACGTGAGATTCAACGAGGCATTCGCAGGTTACGCCCTCTTTGAGGATCGCGATTTCTGCTACCGCGCCACGCAGCGATACGCGATGTTTGTCGCGCCGTCGCTGAAACTGACTCATCACTTCGACAAAAATGCCAGACCCAATGCGTTCACCTATGGCCGAATGCTGGTGGCGAACCAAATCCATATTGTTTCTGAGGTGCTCGAGCCGGGCGTCGGCAAGTGGATGCTCCTGACGTGGAACATGGCGGGGTTGGTGCTGGTGCATACCGTATATATCCCGTTTGGAAATCACAAATTTCACTTCGGCGTGGTTCGGGGGCTGATTTCGGGAATCGTCCACGCTGTTGCAGAGAGAATTACAGGTCCGTCATGCGAGTCCTGATGGTAATGAGCAGGCTGATTGTCGGCGGGGCGGAAACGGTCGCGCTGGAATTGGCCGGTGCGCTGAAAAAGCGTGGTTGTCATATCTCCATCGCCTCGGTTCGCAGCGGCGGCGGAAGACGAGACGAATTCGCCCGCGCCGCGACAGTGGTCCACGACGGACTTACCTCTAACAGGTTCGACCTGAGGGCTGCGGTTCGCATCGCGCAAATCATCCGCAGGGAAC
>DAOVLV010000035.1 GCA_030631085.1 Planctomycetales bacterium
CTATTGCTTTTTTGAATAATGCCATAAATCACGCTCCGCGTGTGGTGTTTAGTAGCCTGTGCTTAAATCCGAATATCGAAATCCGAAATCCGAAACAATATCGAAATTCAAATGACCAAAACCCGAAACATAAAAAAACAAACATTCATTTCTGATGTTCGATGTTTGGAACATTAGAAAATTCGGATTTTGAATTTGTTTCGGATTTCGGATTTCGATATTCGGATTTTACTCCTGACTACTATTTTCTGTAATTCTTTTTTCCGTTGCATCGAGTACACCGTTGACGAATTTTGACGAATCAGCCGAGGCGAATTCCTTTGCCAGGCGGATTGCTTCGTTGATGACGACTTTTTTCGGCGCGTGGGTCGTCAGTAGTTCCCAAACAGCCAGGCGCAGGATGTTTCGCTCCAGAAGCCCCATGCGAGCGACTTTCCAGTGCCGGCTTTGCCCGCTGAGGAGTTCGTCGATTTCGTCCCTTCCGGCAAGAACGCCGCGAATCATACACTCCGCCTCGTCGGTGGTTTCGAGGCCTTCCTTCCCGTCGCGGATAAACTCCAGCACAGCCCCCATGCCGTCGTCGCCCTGAACGTCCAGGCAACAAAGACCCTGCATCGCCATCAGCCTTGCTTTGTGGTGCTCAATCACTCCGGAAAACTCCGTTCCACGAATTTGGCAATTCGTAATTGGTAATTCGTAATTGGTAACAGAGCATCGGTTTTTTTACGAATTACTAATTACTAATTACGAATTACTAATTACTAACTTCGTGTAATTCGTGGACTTTCTGCTTTTTTACGCGGATGGCAGTTGTCCCATCAGGTTAGTCATTTCGATAGCGGCAATGGCTGCGTCTGCGCCCTTGTTTCCGTTCTTGGTTCCTGCCCGCTCCACCGCCTGCTCGATGCTGTCGCAGGTCAGGATGCCGAAGATGCACGGCAGACCGGTTGCCAGCGACGTGGCTGCTATTCCCTTGGTAACTTCCGACGCGATGTATCGGTGATGCTCCGTCCCGCCGCGAATCACCGCCCCCAGGCAAATCACTCCGGCATACTTTCCGGATTCTGCCAGACGCCGGCATAACAGCGGAATCTCGAAACATCCCGGCGACCATACCACGTCAACGTCGCCGTCGGCTACGCCGTGACGGATCAGCGCGTCAATCGCACCCGACATCAGTTTCGATGTAATGAACTCGTTGAACCGGCTGACGATAACGGCGAACTTCGCACCGGACGGCGCGACCAACTTGCCCTGATATTCGTTCACGCTCATTGTCTGTACTCCTTATTTGTGGCGTAATACTATAGGCTATCGGCACCAATTTCGCAACTTCCCGATAGTGTAAAGAATTGTGTGTAAGTTTCAGCACTTTATCCCCCAGCAATGCTGGGGGCTTCAAACTTACACACAATTCTTTACGCCGTCCAACTTCCCTTCGGGCTGGAAGATACCAAGCCGATATGCTATCATCCGCGCTTCGACAATACTGTTCCATCGGGAAATATCCAATGGCAAAGAAAACGACAAAATCAACCAAATCATGGCATGGCCGACTGAGCGGCGAAGCGGATCAGGCCACCAGCGAACTACTGGCGTCGATCGACGTGGATGCTGCCCTGTACAAATACGACATCGCCGGATCGCTCGGACACGCGACGATGCTCCGCGAGATCGGTGTCCTCACAGGCAGGGAATTGAGCCGCATCAAAAAAGGCCTCTCGACAATCGCCGAGGACATCGAAGCCGGGAAGGTCAAACTCGACCCCGCACTCGAAGACATCCACATGGTCATCGAGTCGGCCTTGATAAAACGCATCGGCGAACCGGGGCGGAAACTCCACACAGGCAGGAGCCGAAACGACCAGATCGCTCTGGACCTGCGACTATGGGCACGCGATGCCATCGACGATCTGAGAGACCTCATCCGGCGGTTACAATCGGCCTTCGTGGCTGGGGCTGAAAAATACGGGCAGATTGTAATGCCCGCCTATACGCACCTTCAGCGCGCCCAGCCAATACTGGCCGGCCACGCGATGCTGGCGTATGTCGAGATGCTCGAACGCGACGCAGAACGCCTGGCCGACTGCCGAAAGCGCGTCAATATCTGCCCGCTTGGAAGCGGGGCTGTGGCCGGTACGTCCATCCCTCTCGATAGAAAACGCGTCGCGGAACTGCTGGGATTCCCCGCCATAACGCGAAACAGCATTGACGCGACTTCAGGCCGAGATTTCCTGGCGGAATTGTGCTTCTGCCTGGCTACGCTCGGCGTACATATGAGCCGATGGGCTGAAGACTGGATTATCTACTCGACGACCGAGTTCGGCTTTATCGAACTGGACGATTCGGTCTGCACGTCGTCCTCGATGATGCCGCAGAAGAAAAACGCCGATACGCTGGAACTCATCCGGGGCAAATCAGCCAGCGCAATCGGGAACCTTTGCGGGATGTTGACGCTGATGAAATCCCTGCCGACCGGCTATAGCCGGGATTTGCAGGACGACAAACGTTTCGCCTTTGCGACGGTTTCGACGATGAAATCGGCCTTGGTCGTTGCGTCGAAGGTCGTCTCGACGGTGCGGTTCTGCCCGGGTCGAATCGCCGCCGACCTTGACGCCGGTTTCCTTGATGCAACCAGCCTGGCCGAGTACCTGGTCAATAAGGGCGTTCCGTTCCGCACTGCCCACGGAATCGTCGGCGAACTGGTCGCCAATGCCGCCCGGACGGGCAACACGCTGGCGAGCCTGCCGGAGGTCGTCATCCAGGCTGCCGACAAGGCCATAGGCCCGGACGTCGCCGACCACCTCGGCGCAGCCAACGTAGTCAAACACTACAAACCCGAGGGCGCAGCCGGAGCGAAACAACTCCGAAAACAACTGAACTTCTGGAAAAGAAAACTGGGGTAGTCGGGTGCCGTGGCCGCGGTGTTTGCGGCCACGGCACCCGGCATTGAGGTCTCAATGACGCTTATAAGCGAGAGATGATAGTCTAATCCAATGGAAATTCTTGAAGACAAAGCAGAGTTCATACCCGTAACAACCAGTCGCCCGGATTCTGTTTCCGTGTTTCTTGACCTTGGAAGAGATTATCTTTCACAATCTGATTTGCCCCCTGATTCCGATCCGGGAAAATTCCTTCAGAGCATTTTGAGAAGACAGGCAGAACCCGACCGCTGGCTATTTCTTCTAAAGCACAAAGACAAACACATAGGTCTTGTACATGCGAAAATAGACCAGGATGAGCGTCCCGGCTGGGGCTATATACTGGAATTCTTCATCGTCCCGGACAAACGCAGGGCAGGATGGGGACAAACGTTATTCAATCACGTCGCGGAGATTCTGCAATCTCGGGGGGTAAATCGCGTCTGGTTGGCATCCGCCCCAAATGCTGAGGCATTTTGGTATTCACTCGGATTCAGAGAAACCGGCGAAATGGAAAGGGACCAGAAGATCATGGCCCTCTCGATATGAGAACATTAACACAGGACGGTTAGATGCGCGAGTTTGAGTTCATTGAGTGGATACGCCGGCAGGGCCGGTTTGACCCGGAGGTCGTTGCCATCGGGCCTGGGGATGACTGCGCGGTATTGACCATCGGCGGTGAGAAATTGCTCATCACCACCGACCAGGTTCTCGACGGTGTGCATTTCTCGCTGGTAGAACACGGAGCCGAGGCTGCCGGTCGAAAGTCGGCTGCTCGGGCGCTTTCCGACATCGCGGCAATGGCGGGCGTTCCGGTGGCAATGGTAGCGACTGTGGCAGCGCCGAAGGGATTTTCGCAGGCGGACGCCGAAGCGATATATCATGGCCTGCAGACGTGCGGCGACGAATTTGGCTGTCCGCTGGTCGGCGGGGACCTTGCCGCATGGGGCGAATCGCCTGGCCCCTTGCAAATCAGCGTTACAATCCTTGGCAAATGCGACGGTATCGATCCGGTCCTGCGAAGCGGCGCACAGGTCGGCAACGCCATCTGCGTTACAGGAAAACTCGGCGGGGCATGGGCCACTCGTCGCCATCTGGATTTCACTCCCAGAATCGCCGACGCCCGCATATTGGCCAGGCAATTCGCCATCAGCGCGATGATTGACATATCCGACGGCCTGGTTGGGGATTTGAGGCACATTGCTGATACAAGCGGGGTGGCTGCCGAACTGGACGCTTCGGCCATTCCCATCCACGCCGATGCCGCTGGGCGAAAAGACTCGCTGGAGGCGGCATTGTTCGACGGGGAAGATTACGAATTGCTGTTCACGATGCCGCCAGACCAAACCGACCGTCTAATCGCCGCCCAGCCGCTGGATGTAAAAATAACCCGAATCGGCGGGATTGTCGAAGGGATCGGCATGACGCTGCTCCGCGACGGAAAGCGTGAAAAACTCGACTCTCGCGGATGGGAACATGAAACGTAGATGAGTGAGCAGTTTCAGACAAACAGCGTCGAAGAGACCGTTGCGTTGGGCGAACGGCTGGCTGGGCGTTTTGCTATTGGTGATTGCATCGCCTTGGTCGGCGAGTTGGGCGCGGGCAAGACGGCCTTTGTTCGGGGGCTGGCTGTCGGGCTTGGAATAGCCGACGAGCGAATGGTCTCTTCCCCGACGTACGTCCTGGTGCAGGAATATGCCGGGCGCGTCCGGCTGTACCATGTGGACCTTTACAGGTTGCCGGCGGCTGAAGACGAACTGGACAATCTGGGTCTCGACGAGATGCTTTCCGACGGCGTTGTCGTCATTGAATGGGCTGATCGCGCCGAAAACGCCCTTCCCAAGCCGCACTGGCGCATCACGATAAAGCCGACCGGCCAGGCGTCGCGGCAATTCACGCTGGAGCGAGTCGCCTAGAATGCTTGACGCGCGGGGAGTTGGTCTATACACTAAAATCTGATCAGGGGTGGGTGTTGGCATTGTCGATAACGGATTAAATCCCTGTGATAACAGGAGTCATTAGTGGCCGGTAGTTTCAGGAAAGATTTCAGGCGGTTTTTTGTGCGGGGTCTCGCAGCAGTGCTGCCTGCGGTCCTGACCGTGGCTATTCTCGTTTGGATATTCACATTAATCCAGAAATACATAGGCCGGCATATCAACACCGCCGCCCGATGGGTTGTGGTGCAGTTCTGGTGCATCCTTGACCACATTCCGCTTACGTGGAAAGGGTCTGTCTATTGGACCCCGATAAAAGACGTCTGGGAGCAATATCACCTCGAATGGATCGGGTTCTTTCTGGCATTTGTAGCCATTTACGTCATTGGGCGATTCGTGGCGAGTTTCATCGGGCGAGGTTTATGGGCCACCGTCGAACATGCGATTGGAAGAGTGCCGGTTATCAAACGGATTTATCCGGGCGCAAAACAGGTAACTGATTTCCTGCTCACCGAACGAAAGGCCGAGTATTCCCATGTGGTGGCCGTTGAGTATCCCCGCAAAGGAATCTTTTCGCTGGGACTGATGACCGGCGAGGGAATGCGAACGGTAAATGAAAAGGTCGGTTCGGATATGCTGACTGTATTTATTCCCTCTTCCCCGACGCCCGTTACAGGCTATACAATAATGGTGCGGCGCGACGAGGTAATCGATCTGCCGTTGAGTATAGATGAGGCATTGAGTTTTACCGTCAGCGGCGGTGTACTTATCCCCCCAGGCCAGCAAAAACCGGGAAGCAGCATCAGGATGATCGCTGCGAAAGCATCGGCCGAAATGAAAAAACAGGAAAACGAGTGATATCAGGTCCATTGGACCCTAATGCTGGAGAAAAATATCGTGAATGTATCCGTTGTGGCCAGACACGTGGAACTGACAGACGCAATGAAAGAGTATGCCCGGGAAAAGATTGACGGGCTACCGCATTTTTATAACGGCTTGCAGTCCGTCGATATAACATTCGCCGTCGATGCCGGAGAGCATTACGTCGAGATCGTCGCGTCAGGAAAACGTAAAAGCACCTTCGTCGCCCACCAGCGTGGACGGGATATGTACGCATGCGTGGATCAGTGCATCCATAAAATGGAAGAGCAGTTGCGACGCCATAAGGACAAAATCCGAGATCGGCATGGTCCGACACATGAACAGATTAATGATTCAGTGGCAGAAAGCGAGTAATTGGTGATTGGTAAATCGTAATTAGTAATTCGTAATTAGTAATTGGTAAAAAAAGCCGACACTCTGTTACCAATTACGAATTACTAATTACGAATTACCAATTACCCAACAGGAGCAAAAGATGAAATTATCGGACATAATCGTTTCGGACGCCCTTATTGCCGACCTGAATGACGTTACGCGCGACGAAGCCATCAAGCGGTTGATGTCGGCATTGGTTGATTCCGGCGCGATTTCGGCACGAAGCGTCAAGGACGCAACTGCTGCGGTTCTTACCAGGGAAAAACAAGCCACTACCGGTATCGGAAAGGGCGTCGCCCTTCCACACGCCAAGATTAAAACCGTCAAGCAGGCCGTCGGTGCAATAGGACGCTCGGCTACCGGTATCGAGTTCGGCGCATTGGACTCCAAACCCGTCTATATCGTTATTTTACTGTTGTCCAACCCCGACAATCCCGATGAGCACCTTCAGGCAATGGAAACTATCTTCAAGCACGTGCAACGGGACATTTTCAGAAAATTCCTTCGTCAAAGCGAAACACCCCAAGCCATTGCCGACCTTATCGTCGAAGCGGATGAACTGACGTAAGTTGATTACAACAAAAAAAAACGGAAAGATAGCAGGATTCCAGGGATTTTAAGATCACGGGATAAAAAAAAAGAAAATCCTTAAAAATCCTATAATCCCTGTAATCCTGCTATCTGTTTGTTTTGCAAAGTGGTAAAGACGATTGAGCAGACACGAGATCGAAATAACACTAATCAATAAACATGGCCTGCACGCCCGTCCGGCGACGCAGTTCGTGCAATTGGCCAATAAATATGAATCCAAAATAGAGGTCATCAAGAAGGACCTTGTAGTGGACGGAAAGAGTGTTACCTCGATGTTGACTCTCGGGGCAGAGAAAGGCACTCTACTGCGAATCAGGGTAGATGGACAGGATGCCGACGAAGCCATCAGCAAACTGTCAGGACTGATCAAAGGTAAATTCGGCGAAGAATGAAAAAGAGCATTTAGCGGTCAGCAATCAGCGATCAGCAGTCTTTTTTATCTTTTGCTGAATGCTGAACGCTGAACGCTGAATGCTAACTAATTATGGAAATTAAGAAAGGCATCGGAGTTTCACCCGGCGTGGTGATCTGCCAGGCTGTTGTCCTGGATGCCGAGGAATATCGCATTCCCGAGCGGCATATAAGCGCCGACCGCGCCGGTGAAGAGGCTGAACGCCTCGAACACGCCCTGGCGGGGGCGCGCAAAGAACTGACCGAACTGCGCGACAACACCGCCAAGCGGCTCGGAAAGGAAACGGGAGCGATTTTCGATTTCCACCTTGCGCTTCTGGACGACCAGACCCTGCTGGAAAAAATCAGGGACAAAATCAAAACCGAAAGCGTAACGGCAGAATTCGCCGTCGCCACCGTCCTGCGCGAGTACGCCAGGGAATTCCTCCAGATGCCGGAGTATCTCGCAGAGAGAGTCAAAGACGTCTATGACGTCGAGAAGCGTATCCTCCGCCGATTAATCGGCGAAAGCAGAGAAGGTCTTGGGCATCTGACCGAAGACGTGGTCGTGCTCGCCCATGATCTTACGCCCTCCCAAACGGCCAGTATGGACCGCAAACATATCATGGGCCTGGCAATCGACGCCGGCGGTCGGACCAGTCATACCGCCATTGTCGCCCGCGCTCTGGGTATCCCTGCCGTTGTCGGGCTTAATGATGTGAGCGTTTTCGTCAACACCGGAGACGTAGTAATCATCGACGGTAACCGCGGCCTCGTCATCATCGAACCAGACGAAGCCACCATAGAGGAAAATCGCCAATTCCTGCGTCGCCAGGTCGAATTCGCCCGCGAGTTGGATCGCCTGCGGGATTTACCCGCCATTACGATGGATGGGCATGAAATAACGCTTCTGGGAAATATCGAATTTCCGGGTGAAGCGGAGAATGTCCTCGCCAGGGGCGGGCAGGGCGTCGGATTGTACCGAACCGAATTTCTCTACCTCGAAAAGGAAACCGAACCGACCGAAGAGAACCATTACGAGGCGTATTGCAAAGTAATCGAGGCTATGGATGGTCGTCCCGTGTGCATCCGCACGCTCGATCTGGGCGCTGATAAGTACACACAGGCGCATTTGCTCATACAGGAGCGAAATCCATTCCTCGGCTTGCGAAGCATTCGCTTCTGCTTCCAGCACCTGCAATTATTCAAGACGCAGCTGCGGGCAATTCTGCGGGCATCGATGAAAGGCGAGGTATCAGTCATGTTCCCGCTGATTACCACGGTGATGGAACTCCGCCAGGCAAAGATGATACTGCGAGACGTGATGGAAGACCTGGAGGAAGAAGGCGTCGAGGTCCGCACAGACGTGCCCGTAGGGATGATGATGGAAGTTCCCTCGGCGGCGCTTCAGTGCAACCAGTTCGCCCAGGAAGTGGATTTCTTCTCAATCGGGACCAACGATCTGATCCAGTACACGCTTGCGGTCGATAGAACCAACGAACGGGTCGCGCCGCTGTTCACTGCCGCCAACCCGGCTGTGCTGCGATTGATAAAGGAAGTCATCCGCGCCGGACAGCGATATGACGTGGGAGTTACGCTCTGCGGGGAGATGGGAAGCGACCCGGAATACCTCCTCCTGTTGCTGGGAATGGGTCTGCGAACTTTTTCGGTGGCCCCGCCGAGTGTTCCGGAACTGAAAAAGGCCATTCGTTCAATAACAATCGAACACGCCCGTCGGGTCGCCCGGCATGTGGCGACATTAAATACAGACAAACAAATAGTCTCCTATCTGCGCAACCAGATTCGTGAAGTGATGCCGGAAGCGTACTAAAAGATAGGGACTTGGGACTAGGGATTAGGGACCAGGTAAAAAAACGGAATACCGTATGTCCGCCCTGGTAAAATCGAAAATCGAAAATCAAAAATCAAAAATGCAATGGGCGGTGTGGTTCACCGTTGGGGGGGATTTGCGGTTCCTCTCGCACCGCAACATGATGAGCCTGTGCGAACGTTCAGCCGCTCGGGCCAAACTACCGATAAAATTCTCCGAAGGATTCAATCCCCGTCCAAAACTGTCCCTGCCACTGCCCCGCCCGGTAGGCGTAAGCAGCCGATGCGAATTGATGATAATCGAGTTGAAAACCGATTCGCCTGTGTCAGACCCGGGTTTGCACCTCGGCGAGCAGTTTCCCGAAGGAATGAAACTGATAAAAACCGAACCGCTGCCGAGCAAGACCAAGGCGAAAATCAAGGCGGTAACGTACGAATTATCATTGACCGATTGCGAACAGAAACAGATAGAGGCCCGTCTGGAGACGCTGAAACAGTTTGCAAAGTGGGAAGTTGCCCGCCGTCGCAACCCCGGCGATGATAAATCGACAGGGAAGGACAAACTTATAGACATCAAGGGACAAATAGGCGGCATCGGCATATCGTCGTCAGGCGGGAACGACGGAAAACTATCCTTCACACTTACGCCTGAACCACCGGCAGGACCCATCGGACCTGAACGGGTGCTGAGACTGCTGGAAGTCGCCGATGTTAACGAAACACTCGCCAGGCTGGAAAAAACAGCCCTTGAGTGCGAATTCTAACTGACGAAAAAGGCTTTGCCACAACGGCCCTGCCTGCAAAAATACAAAATTGATGCACCAACGAAGGAACGTGAAAGTATGACAAAGGAAATGCTGATAAACGCCCAGCCGGACGAGTGCCGGATCGCCATTGTAAGCGATAACAATCTTACCGAACTTTACATCGAGCAGGCATCGAGCCTCTCGCAGGTCGGAAACATCTTCAAGGGTCGCGTAACCAACGTCGAGCCTTCGATCCAGGCGGCCTTTGTGGATTTTGGTATAGCCAAGAACGGTTTCCTCCACATCTCCGATTTGCACCCGGGATATTTCCCCGAAGGAGAGAATCGCCCTGAAGACGTCGGTAAAAAGCGTACACGCAAAGAACGCCCCCCCATCCAGAACTGCCTCCGCCGAGGCCAGGAAGTTACCGTCCAGGTTATCAAGGACGGTATCGGCACGAAGGGCGCGACTCTGACGACCTATATTTCAATTCCGGGACGATACCTCGTTCTGATGCCGGGAATGCAAAGGCTCGGTATTTCACGAAAGATAGAAGATGAAGACGCAAGGGCCAGGATGCGCGTTATA
>DAOVLV010000428.1 GCA_030631085.1 Planctomycetales bacterium
AGGGGTATTCCGTGGGCGACGGCGTTGATGCGAATGGCGGTTTCGTCGGCGCGGGGTCGTCGGCCTGAAGGAGTGTTGATTATCAGGTCGATCCGGCCATTTTTGATCGCATCGACGACATGAGGCCGGCCCTGGAGGACCTTGTTAATCCGCTCGTTGGAAACGCGATGACGGTCGAGGAATTTGCTCGTTCCGTCGGTGGCGATGAGGGTGAAGCCCATTGCTTTGAGCCGACGAATAACCGGAAGCGCCGCCTGCTTGTCGGCGTCCTTGACGGATACGAAAACCGTTCCGCTCATTGGGAGGATAGTCCCGGCAGCGAGTTGGCTCTTGGCGTAGGCGAGTCCGAAGTCGTGGTCGATTCCCATTACTTCGCCGGTCGATTTCATCTCCGGTCCGAGTACCGCGTCGGTTCCGCCGAATCGGCTGAACGGGAAGACCGATTCCTTTACGCCGACATGCTCCAGCGGCCCGCGAGGCTTGTCCAGGCCCATCGATGCGAGAGTCTCGCCCAGCATTACATGCGTAGCCACCCTGGCGATGGGCACGCCTGTAACCTTGCTGACGAACGGCACGGTCCTGCTGGCGCGCGGGTTGACTTCGAGAATATACAATTCACGCCCGCGAACAGCGGCGAACTGGATGTTCATCAGCCCGCAGACGTTCAATTCCCTCGCAAGGTCGCCCGTCGCTCGGCGGATTTCTTCAGCCACCTGCTCATCGAGACGGTGCGGCGGCAGGGCCATAGCCGCATCGCCCGAATGCACTCCGGCATACTCGATGTGCTCCATGATACCGGCGATATAAACGTCCGTTCCGTCGGAAATCGCGTCAACGTCCAGCTCGATCGCGTCTTCGAGAAATTTATCGATCAGCACCGCCGCTCCGTCGGAGACCTCCAAAGCAGCCTGGACAAAGTGGCGGAGGTCTTCGTCGGTATAGACGATTTCCATCGCTCGCCCGCCGAGGACGAACGAAGGACGGACGATTACCGGATAGCCGATTTCGCCGACCAGTGTAAGCGCCTCGGCGACCGACGAAGCCATGCCGTTGCGAGGCTGGCGAATTCCCAGGCGAGAGCACATTTCGCTGAACTGCTCGCGGTCTTCTGCCTTGGCGATGGAAGCGGGGCTTGTTCCCAGGATCGGAACGCCCGCATCGGCCAGACCTTCTGCCAGGTTCAGCGGCGTCTGTCCTCCGAACTGAACTATCAGGCCACGAGGTTTTTCACGGTGGACGATTTCAAGCACATCTTCCAGCGTCAACGGCTCGAAGTAGAGGCGGTCGGAGGTGTCGTAGTCGGTCGAGACGGTTTCGGGGTTGCAGTTGACCATGATAGACGGGATGGACATTTCGCCCAAGGCCTCGGCTGCATGTACGCAGCAATAATCGAACTCCAGGCCTTGTCCGATGCGGTTAGGCCCGCCGCCGAGGATCATAACGCCGGGCTTGTCGGACCGGCGGGTCTCGTCCTCATGCTCGTAAGTCGAGTAGTAGTAGGGCGTGAAGGCCTCGAACTCCCCGCCGCAGGTATCGACGAGTTTGAACACCGCCCGGATGCCGGCGTCCTTGCGTCTATTGCGGATGGTCAACTCGTCCGTACCCGTCAGCCTGCCCAATTGAGCGTCGCTGAAACCGAGTTTTTTGGCATCGAGCAGTTCGGTGTCGGTAAGTTGTGGCATAGGCTGTGGCACGGGCGTCTCGCCCGTGCGTATCATGGCCGTCTCGGCCATGTTTTCTTTATCCACGGGCGAGACGCCCGTGTTACGTTTCTTTGCCAGTTCGGCTTCGGCTGCGACTATCTGGGCGATATTGTCCAGGAACCACAGGTCGATGCCGGTCAGTTCGTTGATTTCGTCGATGCTCATTCCCTGCTGCATCGCCAGGCGAATGGTGAATATCCGCAGGGAATTGGGCGTTACGAGTCTTCGTCTAACAGCGGCGGGGTCGATTTCATCGGCCCGGACGTCGCGTCCGTCCGCGCCCAGTCCGGCGCGTTTGATTTCCAGTCCACGGAGCGCCTTC
>DAOVLV010000108.1 GCA_030631085.1 Planctomycetales bacterium
ATCCTTTCTGGCAGCGCGAGACGTGCGACTACTATGTCGAGGTTTGGATACAGAGCGACCAGGGTAATCCGGCCGCGATCAGTGGCGGCAGCGTGGATGTTACGTTCAACCCACAGTACACCGAGGTAATCTCCATTGACCATGGCAACGTCTTTACGATACTGCCTGTTGGGGACATAGATAACATCAATGGTGTGGTGAGCATCGGCGGCGGAACCATGGCCATAGATATGGGCGATGATGAGTATGTGTTGCTTGGCCGGATATTATTCCGCGGCGATGCGCCGGTGGACGAGGTTGCCCATCAGGCCGGACCGTATGATACTAACCTGAATGTCACGAACGGCCCGGCAGACTTCGCCTTAGTCGGGACGGGTAATGTGGATGCTGATTTCCAGGCGGTCCCGACTGTGGACATCCGGGCCAACATCTACGACATCGACGACAACGGGCAGGTTGACTTCAGCGACTTCAGTTACTTCGTCCCCGCCTTCTTGCACAATGTGGGCGATCCTGAACCGCCCTATGTCTGGTGGGCCGACTTCGACGAGAGTGGCCAAGTGAACTTTGGTGATTTCAGTTACTTCGCGACGGCCTTTATGAAGCCGTTTTGCGACGCGGGCATTGTCTTCCCAACCGGCCGCTTCGAATCAACCCGGCTGGCGGATTTGCCTGAAAGTCCTTTGGCAATAGCCTTGTCGCCAGCGCAGGCCTCAGGAGCCGAAGCAGCTTCGGTCGGGGCCGTTCAGTTGCCGGCAGCCGCAACGAGGAATTTTCCCGCCTTGCTTGAGCCTGAGATCACTCGCGCAACGCCGGTCAACCCTGCGGTCATGTACACGCCGAATCGGCTTGCACGCCAGGCTGGGGGCGATGCTTGGGGGACTGACGCTCCGGTCGGTGCAGTCATAGTACCCGTTCTGGGGATGGGTGATTGGATGGCTAGTTTGCCGAATCCGAAGTTTCAGAAAGAGATGGAGAAAACACTTCCGGTTCAGCCTGTGATTGGGGTCTCGAGACTTGTAATCGAAAAGAAAAGCGTCCGGATTGGCCAGCCGGTGGCTGTGCCGGTGCTGGATGTGCTGCAGGATATCGCCGCGTTGGACACCGATTTGTAAAGGAATGGCTAACGACGGTGGCTGACCACCAAATCGTGCGTAATAGCGCACGGCAAATTAGGGAATAAAGTTAAATGTCAAAAGAAAAGAATGCTTCAACACCGGATGACCGGAACGAAAAACCCATAGAAGAACAGGCGCGTGAGCAAACCGGTCAGCGGCAGGTCCGCCTTCACGTGGATGAGCGAAACATGCGGACATCGTATGCTAACGCTTTTCGCACGAACGGCACGGCCGAGGAGGTCATGCTTGATTTTGGACTGAACCTGGTTAACCCTGCCACTCAGCAGCAGGATCAGCCGGAGATTATATTCCAGGTCAACGACCGCGTAATCATGAACTACTACTCGGCCAAGCGCCTGGCGATCACGCTCAGCCAGTTGATTCGCCGTCATGAGGACCAGTTCGGCGAGTTGGAAATGGACGTGGCCAAGCGGCGGAAGAACGGTCTGTAGCCCCGCTGACGACGGGCAGGTTTTACAGGACGGGTAAATGACTATGGCCGCCGATGGCGCGCAAAGCGAACAGCACCAGACGGGGGGCTGGCTCGCCGGTCTTGGAGGGAAGGTTGCCGTGGGGGGTATTCTGTGCGAGGAGACGCCCTGTGGGAAGGTTGCCTGGACCGGATAGGTCAATCGAATTCTCGCTCTTTCGGAACACTTTTGGTTCTATGTCTTTCAGGTCAGACATAGGCTTTTTCTCATCCAGGCTTACCACGCATTCGTCGTGCCCGGGCCCACAGGAACAATATCAGTAAAAAACTGTATGCAACCAGTACAGCAACCAGGCCCAGCGTCATCCTCGATACTTGTTCCTGCGTCTTCTGAACCATGTGCGGGTGGTCCGCCACGACATCACTGTAATTAGGATGCCCGCAATCGATATAACTGACCGACATGAATCCCAGCAGGACGGCCAGCAGCAGCCAGACAGGAAGGACCCGCCTCATGATTGCGCCCAGCCACTTGAGGATAGGCCCTATTGTCGCCCGGCGGTTGGGTCTGGCAAGGGCAGCAGCGATAACTGCGGCCAAACCCGTTCCAACAACGGCTGCAAAGTACGAAATGTACAGATATTGCTCGTTAGTCACGGTATCGCCCCAGAACAGCGAAAAGAATAGTCAGAAGCAGAACATAGCCCATCAGGAACAGAGCGATGCTCCAAAAGAGAGGTTCCCAACCATCCATCACCCACCAGACGTACTCCATGGTGGCCATTGATTTTCTCTGGTCCGGGCAGGGGATGGATATTCCTGCAATAGTCGCAAATGCAACCAGAGAGGCCGTCAGTGCGAAGGCCCGGACATAGAAATCCTGTGCCGGGGCAATGTACGAGTTGGCACTCAGCAAGGCCCGCATGGGCTTTCGGATCAAATATACGATGGTAACCGCGACTCCGACGGCCAGGATGGCCAGGACAATCCAGGCTATTAACATAGACATGGTTCAGGCTCCTTCTTGAGTAAGGTTGCGGGGTGTCTGGAAAACAGCGAATCGAGACGGTTGATTGTGCGATTCGTTGAATTCCTACTTTCCTGTGTTTCGACAAGGCGATCTTGAGACGATTCTATCGCCAGGTGCTGAAGTGCCCGGTTTGGGAGCGGCTTTCTCTCAAGGAGCAAGTCCGTGAGCTTTAGGATTTCACAAAGCGCCATGGGCTGGCCGCGAAGCCCTTGAACGTGCATGTCTCGACCGTTCCGCCGTAGCAATGATTTCAACTTGATTAGTTGTGCGAATGCCGCCGTCGTTGCTCGTCGCACGCCAGACAGGTCGATTACGATATGAGTCGAACAGCTCCCGGTGATTTCGTCCTCGAGCGTTATGGGCCGGCTGCAGTCCCAGATCGGTCTTGTGACGCGGATCACAATCGTGGATCTCGAAGGCTCTACGGTACGGTACTGAATTGTTTTATGACAATGCCAGCCAAACATGTTCAATCTCCTTTTGTAATCCACTCCGGAAATTCTGTCTTCATAGTACATTCGCATTAGGGAGTCAGAATCTGACACGAAAAAGACATTTCTTGCCTTGGGGTATTCGAGATATTCGGTGGCTCCTTGCATCTTTGGATAGAAAGAACGCAAACAATTGTTTGCGATGAAAAGCGTGTATCCTTATTCTACTCTCGACCAGCAATCGCATTTCGGGGCATTAACGTTGCTTACGCGAACGAACACTTTATTGCTTGAAGGCCTGAAGAGTTCTTCCGATCGCTCGGCCTGGCGGACTTTTGACACTCGCTACCGACCGCTCGTAATGATCGTAGCCAAACGCCTTGGATTGCAGGAGGCCGACGCCGAGGACGTAGCACAGGAAACCATGGCGGCCTTCGTGGAGGCATATCGCCAAGGTCGGTACGAGCGGGAAAGAGGCCGACTTCGAGATTGGCTGCGAGGAATCGCTTGCCATAAAGTTCGGGATTTTCAGCGCAGACGTGGACGACAAGAGCAACTGGTCGCCGACAGGACGGATGCAACACGCTTCCTGAACCAGATTGAGGACGATCACGTCAAGATAGTCTGGGATGATGAATGGAGCAAAGGCGTGCTTCGACAATGTCTGGAAGAGGTCAGGGACGAAGTGGCTCCTCGCACTTTCGAGGCTTTCAAGTTGTTCGCACTTCAGCAGTGGTCGGCAAAGCGGGTGGCGTCGTACCTGCAGGTTTCCGAGGAAATCGTTTACCAAAGCAAGAGCCGCATACTTGTGCGGATACGCAAGCTCTTCCCGCAGATGGAAAAAATTTGGTAGGAGAGACGATCATGTCCACATGGCAAGATGATGAGGAACTTCTTTCCTCCCTGCGTGAGGCAACGGGGCATGCCGACTTGGAGTCAATTCGGAAACAATTACAGGATTCCGTTGCGGGTAATTATGAAATCCTGGACACAGTCGGACACGGTGCTTGTGGTGTGGTTTTTAAGGCGAGGGACGTCCACCTTAATCGGCTGGTCGCTATCAAGGCTCCCATGAACCCGTATCAACGCCGCAGATTGACGGCCATATTTGATGAGGCACGAATCATGGCCAAGGTAAACCATCCTAACGTAGCCTCAATCTATGCACTGTCGCAGGATACGGATCCGCCGTTCATGGTCACGGAATTCGTGGACGGTGTCCGAATCGATGAGGCAGTTATGCAACTGCCGTTAGGGAAGAAAATCGACGTCTTCAAGGGGGTTCTCCGAGGAGTGGCCGAGTTGCACCGACGAGGTATCGTGCACCGTGACCTGAAACCCTCGAACATCCTGGTTGATCGTGATGGTATAGCCAAAGTCCTGGACATGGGAATCGCCGAGCAAATGCCTGAACAGCGATTTCCAAGGTCAAGTGCAAGTACAACGCAGGGCACGCCGGCATACATGGCGCCGGAACAAAGCCTCGGGCAGGCGCCTCGCCCGTCTGCGGATGTGTTTTCCCTGGGGATAATCCTCTTCGAGTTGTTGACCGGACAACGTCCCTTCCAAGGTGCTTGTGCGGAGGAAGTCGTTCGGGCGATTCGAGAATCCGACCCACCCCTTCCGCGTGCGTTGAAGGCCGATCTTCCAGGTCCGCTACAGGCGATATGCCTGACTGCTTTGGAGAAAGACCCGGACAGGCGATATCCGTCTGCTCGACACTTCTTTCTAGACATCGAGCGTTTCGTCAACGGCGAGGCCGTCACCGCCGACCCGACACAACTGGCAGACATATTGGAACACGGGATCGACAGGCACCTGAACGATCTGTCGCAGTGGCGGAAGGATCGTCTTGTCTCGACACGCGAACACGACTATTTCGTGGATAAGTATGAACGCCTCCGCCAGCGGGAGGAGTTCTGGGTACTGGACAGCCGGCGAATCTCATTCTCGCAGGTGGTGCTGCACCTGGGTGCCTGGGCGTGCGTGGTCAGCACATTTCTGATGCTCTGCTTCAGGTGGACAGGTCTGTCCAAACTTGCCCGCATATCCCTTCCGTTGTGCGTTTTTGCAGCATTGCTGTCCTTTGGACTATTCCTCTGGTCGCGCCGGAACAAACGCGTTGCGATGGTCCTCCTGATGGCGGCGTCCCTGACCTGGCCCATCTTTGCCGCCACAACCTTTGTGACCATGGAATGGGGCCTGATGGAGTCTCCCGGCGAGGACATGCTGCCGCCGGGGTTGATGACCAACATCGAGTTGCTCATAACCGCCGGAACCTGGCTGATTTTAAACCTTGTTTTCTGGTATCGGACAAAAACCAGCGCGTTTTCACTAATCTGGGGGCTCAGCGCCGTAGTGCTGGCGACCGCCATCTTTACCTTTACAGGAATGCGACAGCAACTGGAGGATGGTAATTTTGATACCGTTGCGGGATGGTACTTAATACCAGGCGTTGCGATGTTCATCCTCGCACTGTTGTTTGATCTGCGATGGCGGCTCACGCATCTTGGCGCCCCCCTTTACGTCATAAGTTTCGGATTGTCGCTGATAGTTTTGACATATATCGCCATTTGTGGGCCGACTACTGAATGGCTGGGGCTGGTGGACTTGACCAACGAGAATGGCGAGGTATTCGAGCGCCACGTCAAGTACAGTTTCATGATGAACGGCCTGCTTTACTTCATATTAGGGTTCCTGGCCGACAGGTCAAAACGCAGCCGCTGGTTGAGAAGACTTGCAGTGATTCTTTTCTGGGTGACAACATCACATATTCTGGTTCCAATCCTCCTGCTGGAAGACGAGTGGGCGGTGTTACCGGCCGGCTGGACTGTGCCGGAACTTCTCCTTCCCATAGGAGCCTTGTGCTTTATCTTCGCAAGTGTTCCCAAGCAAATGAAGTCCTTTTTCTTCTCTGGATTATTTTACGTGGCCGTATCCGTTCAGCGTCTGACAGCCAGGCACTTCGAAGATGTGTTCGCCTGGCCGGTGGCACTGGCCGTTGCAGGATTAATGCTAGCTCTCGTAGCCTGGCGCCGACCTGCAATGTTTGACAAGACCAGCAAGAAGCGTGGACTCAACCACCCAAAACGTCAACAGAAAACGCGTTCCTAACGCCTCCGAAGGCCGACACTATTAGTTGTTTCACAGTTGGGGAATGCGGGCTGTGCATTTCTCTGGTTAGGCAGATGCTCGCACTCCTAGTTGAATGTGTAGCGAGTATTTCACCAAATCGAGCGATGACGGCAAGAGAACCTTGCTGAATGCAACACTTTGTCGCCAGTTTTATTGTGTTGTAAAACCATACACCTGCTTTCTCGCGCAGAATCCACCCTTCGTCGCGAGGCCTGAGTAACAGGCATCTGTTAAAAAACCAACCCCGACTTTCCGGCAAAATGCCGTTGCACCAAAACTCCGGTCATCTCGGCCGGGATGTGTCCAAGAAGGCAGGTTGAACA
>DAOVLV010000260.1 GCA_030631085.1 Planctomycetales bacterium
CAGCCTGGCAAATCACCACGCCTGGTGAAACTCCAATGCCCTTTTTGATTTTCATAATTAATCAGCCTTCAGCATTTAGCCTTCAGCCTTCAGCAATCAGCGTTCAATATTTTTACCGTTTTTTTTTACTGACCGTTGAATGCTATTCTTTACTCTTCACCGAATTTACCTTCAATCAGTTCGGCCAGTTTGCTGATGGCTTCGTCAGCGTCCTGTCCGTCCGCCCTGATGCGCAGAGACATTCCTTTCTCTGCGCCGAGAGTCAGCATCGACGTAACGCTCTTGCCATCGACTACGAGGCTGTTCTTTATGACCTCTATTTTCGCTTCATACCTACTGGCCAGCTGTACGAACTGTGTCGCCGGACGAGCATGCAGACCGTGTATATTGGTCAGCGTTATTTCTGTCTCTTGTATGCTCAATCGTTTTTGCCGTTTTGTAAAACGGAAAGATAACAGGATTACCCGCCTTCGCCAAGGCTATGGCGTGGCAGGCAGGGATTATAGGATTTTAGGGATTTCTTTTTTTTTATCCCGTAATCTTAAAATCCCTTAAATCCCGCTCTCTTTCTGTTTTTTGTTGTAATCGATTTACGCCAGTTCATCTGCTTCGGCGATGAGGTCGATAATTGCTTCGGGCGTATCGCTCTGGCGGAGGAACTTCCGGAAAATATCGCGTTGTACGTGTTTGAAAATTGTTTCCATAGCCTGGAGGTGCTCGTCCGGGTTGTCGGGATTGGACAACAGCAAAATGACTATATAGACGGGTTTCGAGTCCAGCGAACCGAACTCGATACCGGTGGCGGATCGTCCTATAGCTCCGACCGCCTGCTTAATCGATTTGATCTTGGCGTGGGGAAGGGCGACACCTTTGCCGATACCGGTAGTTGCCTGTTTTTCCCTTGCCAGCACCGCCTTGGTCGCCTCCTTGACGCTTCGTGCCGAAATGGCTCCGGTATCGACCAGTAATGACATCAGTCTCTCAATTGCCTCGTCGCGCGTGGCGCTGTCAAGGTCGGAAATTACAGCGCCCGAAGCGATTATGTCGGATAATTTCATCTTCTACTCCCGTTTTGGTAGTCGGTAGTCAGTAACCGGTTGTCGGTAATCAGCACCCGGATACAGACTACTCATCGTCATTGGTTACTACTGAGTCACTAATTTGTTCATGTGTCGGCCCGTGCCGGTCGCGGATTTTGTCCTTGTGGCGTCGCAACTGCTCTTCCATCTTGTGGATGCACTGGTCCACGCAGGCGTACATATCCCGACTTCGATGGTGGGCCACGAAGACGCTCTTGCGTTTCCCGGCTGCGACGATCTCGACGACGTGCTCACCGGCGTCCACGGCGAATGTAATATCGACGGATTGTAAGCCGTTATAAAAATGGGGCAACCCGTCCACCTTTTCCCGTGCGTAGTCTTTCATTGCGTCGGTCAGTTCAACATGCCTTGCTACTACGGATACCTTCACGATTAATTTCTCCCGCCTTGGGGTCCAATAGACCTGTGATTACTCATTCTTCCGATTTTTCGGTTCCATCCGGTATTTCCGGCGCAAAAGTCTTGTTGATGCTTCCATTCAGGCACTGGGTCGCTGGAACGAGCACCCCGCCGCTGACGGTGAAACGCAATGCCTCGTCGATACTCAACGGCAGGTCGATTGTCTCGTCCCGCCGCGCCATTATTGTATAGCCAGTAACAGGTGTCGGGGAAGAAGGGATAAATATAGTCAGCATATCCGAACCGACTTTTTCATTTACAGTTCGCATTCCCTTGCCGGTCATCAGTCCCAGCGACCAGATACCTTTGCGCGGATACTCCACCGCTACTACATGGGAATATTCCGCCTTTCGCTCGGTGAGCAGGAAATCGGTTACCTGTTTGGCGCTTGGATAAATCCGTTTGATAACCGGCGCTCTTCCCAGCGTGTGTTCGATTGTGGCCCAGAGGCCTCGCCCGATAAAACTCGCCACGAAACGTCCGAAGACGTAAATCGCCACAAAGGCCAAAAGGAAACCGATCCATCCGAGGTAATACTCATCCCAGGTCGCCTTGATCTCGTCCCATTCATTATCCGACATGATCCATTTCAGCGGCGTGTGCTCTATAAAGCACGAAAACTGCGCCGCAGTCCACTGGGCAGCGGCGTTGATGTGTCTGCCGATGTACTTCTGAATCAGCGTAAAGAGCCACACGAGAATGGCTACGGTGAGTACTGCCGGCAGCACCGCCGCCAGACCGCGAACAAAAAATCGCCTGAAATCTTTCCTGAAACTACCGGCCACTAATGGCTCCTGGTATTTACACGGATTCATTTACCGCTTACAACAGCCCCTGTTGGACCGACGTTCGCCCAGCCCGGTCCAAGCTTTGGCTTGTTCAGTGTATAGGCCGCCTCACGGTGCGTCAAGCATTGTCGGCGTGAGGAATAAGTTTGAATTAAATTTTTATTGTCAGATCGATGACCGGGTAATATAATCTAAAAGCACAGTCACTGTCGGGTCCTGTCCCGAAATGGGAAAGGAGCAGCAATCATGCGATCGGACATTAAAGTTGGTATGGCGATAGCGGTTATCCTCATCGGTATAGGTGTGGTTTGGATCGTATTTTTCCGCTCCGGCGGCCCGTCGGAAGGTCCCGCGCCCGGCACGGACGACGCAGGGGTCGCCGGTAAAACGGACGACACAAATGTCGTCGTAACCACTCCGTCGGAGACGACTCTGCCGCTGCTCCAAACAGAACCCCTTATCCGTCCACCTTATACGCCGCCGCCGGCGACGACGACCAGGCCGACTGGTGTTGCGGTGACTCCCGCAGTTGCCGGCGTCCGCCCGGACGAATGGACCGGTGTGCCCGTCAGGCCGGCATTGACGGCGACGGAGAGTACGACGCCCTTTACGGTCAGGCCTGCTGTCGCCACGGCGAGGACCTACGTCATCAAGGAGGGCGATTCGTACTGGACTATCGCTCATAACCTGTGGGGCGACGGTTCATTGTATCCCCATCTTCAAAAGGCCAACCCCGGGGTTTCGCCCGACGACCTTCGTCCGCGCATGACGATTAAGGTTCCGTCAAAACCTCTCCGCGTGAGTTCGGCCTCAACAACCGCGGCGATCGCTGCGGTGAGGCATGGGACCACCAGCGTCGATCTGCTTACCGGAAAACGCTACTACATCGTCAAGAAGGGCGACAGGGGATTCTGGGACATCTCAAAGGCTGTCTATCGCGACGGAAAGTACTACGGGTTGATAGAAAAAGCCAATCCCAAACTTGATTCCAGGAAACTTCGCCCCGGACAGAAGGTCTGGTGCCCCGACAAGCCCGTCAGGCCCGCCGGTGTCGCGGTTACTCCCGCAGGAACTGAACCGGCGTATGTCGGACCGACCACAACCGCTCCAGCGGCGGCCGTTGCCGGCGGAGCAGCCGCGCCGACCAGGACCACGCTGCCGGACGGAAGAATTTTCGACTAAAGAGCATATAACGAAAAGAGCCTCACCGCAGAGACCGCAGAGAAGTAAAAAACAAACAACAATACTTTTCTCTGCGGCGAGGCTCTTTTTATATAACGAGCAAACATTTTTTTTCGGAAAAGGGGGCCTGTCGCGCAATAATGGTGTTATAAGACCCATAAAGGCGGTGGAGATCGCAGCCTCCCAAAGGACCAGCCCGCGAAGACGGGCTACAAGAAACGAAAGGATTAAACATGAGTAAGACAGGAGCATTATTGGTGTTTGGTACGGTGTGTGTCATGTTTCTGGCCGGTGCGGTAACCGAAGCGTCAGCCGGCGAGAAAGGTCTCATCGGGTACTGGAAGTTCGATGAGGGCAAGGGCACGACCGCGGCTGATTCCTCCGGTACGGGCAATAACGGTAAGATTAACGGCACTGTAACCTGGGCCAAGGGTAGGGTTGGCTCGGCGTTGAAATTCGACGGCGCGAGCACTTACGTCGATATCCCCAAGTCCGCCAGCCTCGACAACCTAAAGCAGATTACGCTGATGGCGTGGATTAAGACGCCGCTTAACGCAAGGCACTCGATTTTCGAGAGGTGGCTTTACGGCGGTAAGACGAACGAACGCGCATTGCAGATG
>DAOVLV010000122.1 GCA_030631085.1 Planctomycetales bacterium
CAAGCCATCAGTTCATGCGCATTGTCGCTGCCGTTGAACGCCGCCGATATTGAGGCATTGAAGGCGTCGAGCGGTGTGGCGATCTGGTTTATCGGCGGGACGAACTGACCGGGACCGATGCGTTTTTCAGCCACGGCGATTTGGTCGCGCCGGGCCGATGCGATAAGTTCGGCGACGAAAACGCCTCTCGCGGCGGAGCCTTCACCTGCATCGCCGGCGAGGTAACTTACGCTGAGCGTTTCGTCCGCCCGCGTCGCCGACAGATAGAACAGGAGCATCTCTCTGCCGATCAGGTCGCTTCGCTTATCGAGCACGACGCCGGCCTGGCCCCATGCGGCGCGGTCCGATTCGGTGATGAAGCAGCGGTCGAAGGTGAGTTGCGGGAAGCTCTTTTCGTGAACGCCGAGCAGGTAGAGGTGTTTGAATCGCACGGCGCGAGCGTCGAGCACGTCCATGACGGCCACGTCGGCATGGGTCCGCGCCGACGGGCACGCCGACACCGACGCCGCCCGCGCCAGGATGTCAGCCGGTTCGCCTGCGAGCGGACCGGCGGCTGACACGTCGTCGAGCAGTTCGTCAAACGCGCGCATCGCTCGTAAGTCGGCAGCCACGAGCGAATCGTTATCGTAACTGGCCGACGCGACGGGAATTTCAAGCCTCTCGATAATCGCCCTGACGCCGGAAACGTATTGGGTGATGTCCTTCGCCGAGGACAATTCGTCCAGGCAGGTCATCAGCGTCTCGATCATATCGGCGGCCTTTTCGATGTCTTCAGCGTTGACGTCGTCGGCATTGTTTGCCCGACGTACGAGGCGGGCGAAGGCTTTTGCATAACTGTCCCGTCCGCCGAGGACATTGGCTGTGCGGATGGACATCTCGGCTGTCGCTACTGTGGCGGCGTCGAAATCGCCCAGCGCCGATGGACGGAAATAACTGTTTTTTATCACCGTCAGCACGTCGTGAAACTCATATTCACCCGGAAGCGCAAGCAGGCTCATGATATATCGCACCGGCCCGCAGGCGTCCAGGCTGACCGATTTTGCCCTTACGCCGATGGAATGGGCTGCGAAGATCCGCTCGATCGGTTCGGTGTATGTCTCCATATTTCGCGCGACGACGGCGATGGTTCCGGATTTGGCCCCAGCCACGAGGTCGGCTTTGACCGCTCGCGCCACGGCGCGTACCTCTGCCTCAATGTCGGGCGCTTCCAGAACGGTTATCGAGAAATCCGAATCTCCCGAAGCCCAGCCATTCGAATGGCTGGGCTTTTGACCGGTCAGGTCAAACAGCGTTCGTAACGGTTCGTGTTTATTGTCGGTAGTGATGACACGAGCATCGGGCATGACCTTTTGAATCCGTTCCAGCGTTCTCGACGTCCAGAACCACAATCGGCTGCAACTCTTGTCTTCAACCAGCGGGAGGGTTATCAGCACCTGCTTCATCCGCTTCCCGAGCAGCGCGAGCATCTCAAGTTGCGTTGGTGTGAAGTCGGTGAAGCCATCGACGGCTACGGAAGTGATGCCTTCATATCCCAGCGGCGTGTCGTTATCGTCGGCCAGTACGTCGCGTGCCTGCCACATCTGCCCTTCGACGTCGAAGAGTTCCGTATCGAGCAGATGCTGCTGGTATTTTCGATAAACCGCCAGCAGGTCGGCATCTTTTCCCGACGCCTTGCCCATCGCCTTTTCCAGCATGTCAGGCTCGACGGCGGCCCGCTTCAGTTCGGCGATTGACTTATCCAGCACCTCGGCAAGCCCCGGCGTATCGACCAGTGGCCCGAGAGCACGAAAACGCCCATCGGCGTGCAGTTCGGTGATTATCCGTTCCAGCAGCAACATTCGCTGCACGCGGCTTAGGGTCGCGGGCGACCGGCCCGAGGAGGCGAGAATACTCCCCGCCAGGCCTGCGAAGGTCGTAACGGCCGGTGCTATCAGCGCGCCGGCGGTTAGTTCCAGCAGGAGCGATTTCGCCTGCGCGACGGCAGGGGCGTTGGGAACGATCAGCAGACACTTCGGCCCACTGAAACAATCGTCGCACCGGCGGTATAATTCTATCACCGCCGACGTCTTGCCCGAACACGCAGGACCGGTCAGAACGACTATACCATCACCCAAAACCGGAATTTTTTCATTCTCTTTGACCATACCGATACCATTGTGGCATCGACATCGACGACACACAAGCGAAGATGTTTGCAAGTTGACAATAGCATCGCGTCGTTTGTTCCGATAAAAAGGTGGGACGGGATTTATCGTTCCACAGGCCGGGAGAGGTGCGCTTGGTGGCTGATTACTCTGTTACAACCTGTCGAATTCTTCGAGAGGCGTTTCGCTCTGCCGATGTGCTGCGCCCGATGTGCGTCGGGCGATACGATCCCGGAAGGGAACTGACCTACGAAGTTACCGGTGTGTCGCCTGCGACGAAAGCGACTCTTCGCCTGGAAGTGGGGAAATTTATCGGCGGCGGTTTCGCCGGACAGGTCTATCGCGTCAAGGTACTTTCGGTCGATGGCGGCCCTATTGACGGACTGGCTGTCGGCGAGTATTACGCGATGAAAATCCTCATCCCGCCGTCGAGTTTCTCCCAAAAATTTCGCGACGTAATTTACAAAATCGGTTTTCAGGGCGATTTTTCTCTCCAGGTTAATCCCTCTGCGGCCAGAGCGGGGGCGATCTGGCAGAAACTTATCCGGCGCGGCGCAAAAATCCGCTTCGGTACGGAGAAGGCCGTCGTCGATGTGATGGGGACGTTTTTCGACGAGACGCTCGGTGCTTGCGGCGAGATAAGCGAGTGGATCGACGGGCGAAACTGGCAATTTGAAGTGGATGAGTACCTGGGCCGGCACCGGCTGCGGCGCAAGGGAAAGGACTTCGATTCGGGCAAAGGCGGTTCGCCGGAGTATTGGGCCAAGAAGGAATTTATGGCCGGTATTGTCCGGCTGTTTCACGATATGGGCGCGCCGGAACTGGCGAGGCAGTACGAATGGTGGACGGCCAAGAGCCAGCCCAACGTCCTGAAGCGGCTCGATGCCGATGACGAGAGCGACCCGGCTGCGGGTCTGACGGCGGTGGATTTCCGCGCGGGTCTCGCGCTGCTGCCTTTTTTGCCGATGAGCCCAGCCGATTTCAAACTCATCCTGAAGGGAATCGCTCGCGGGTCGCTGGTGCAGTTCGACCGGGGCAGCCTTGAGCAACTCCGGCAGTTTATCGACGCTAACGCCGAAGAATTCGCCGACCTGCGCGACGCGCTGGACGAACTGGCGGTCTGCGAGCGTGCCTATCGCAATTCCCTGCCGGACATTACGCATCATCACGTCCGCCTGCTTTACGACGGTGAACTTTGGTCGGGTATTCTCGACGGCGCGGTAACAGGATGGCGGGCAAAGGGTCTTCTCGATGACGCCGCCGAACGCCGTCTGCGCCGAAGCCGGTTCCTGACGGTCGCCTTTGCGGTCTTTGGCCTGATGGGAATGTTGTCGGTCGCTGCGGGTGCAGGCGTGCTGGCGACGACGTTAGCAGCCGGGGCTTTGGGGTGGATGTGGGGCGCTGTTGCTGCGGGGTTTATCGTTCCAGTGCCGATAATCTTCAGGTGGCTGCGAAAACTCACCGGCAGAGGCGATCTTCGCAGGCATTACGCGAAGGTTCTGACCAGCGGAAACTATCTCCGTCGGGCGTTTCTCGCCCACGTATCCGAGACGCTCATCGGTTGGCATCGCGGAAAGCGTGTATCGGCCAGCAGGGCGCGCCGCCTCCTGGCCAGGCCGGTGCAGTTCGTAATCCATACGATATTCTTCTCCTGGATGCCGGCGAAACTCCACCGCCTGCTGACCGACAAGAAATACGATGCCGAAAAACTCCGTTACTACTTCGTCCGCCCGATTAAGTTGTACTTCAACGAGCACGACCGCGAGCAGTGGCTCCGCGACATGGTCGCCGGCGGGCGAAAAAAACACATGCTCACCCGCGACGACGCCGAGCACATCCTCTCGCGGATAAAAGAACCGTTCATCCAGAAATACCTCCAAAGCCTGGCCGTTCATCTCTGCACGCTTCCGATAACGCAGATCGTCTCGGTGGCTGTAGCATGGATTTATGCCGCGACGCATCCGGAACTCTCTCCGTTAGAAAAGACCAAAGCAGTAGGGCTAATCCTGTTCGTGTTTCAGGTTACGCCGATCTCTCCCGGCTCGCTGGTTCGAGGGCTGTACGTGCTGTACCTGGTTATCCGCGAGCGGAACATTCGCGATTACAACATTGCGGTGTTCCTGGGCTTCTTCAAGTACATCGGATACCTGGCGTTTCCGCTTCAGATGGCGTACCGATACCCGGCCTTGGCGCGTTTCATGGCTGGGCACTGGGCGACCGAGGCAGTGCATATCGTTCCGGTCTTCGGGGAACACGGGGCGTTGATGGAGCACGGCGTCTTCGACCTGTTCTACAATTGGCCTTTGACGATTCGCCGGCGGATGCGCGAAAGGGCCGGACGCCGCGCCGAATTGCGAACAAGAATCTGGCACATAATCCCCATCGCTATCGTGGCTGTGGCGTTGTTCGGAGTTACAGACATTATCTGCCGGAACGTCTGGGGAACCCTGCCGACGCTGAAAAACATCTGGCCTGCGGCGATACTGCTTCCGATGCTTCTCGGCGCTGCGACGACGCTCGGAGCCGGCGGGGCGAAAATGCTCTCGCGGGTCAAACTGACAATGGTCGCAGCCGCTATCACAGCGGCGGGATATACAGTCGTTCATGCCGCCTTGGCGTCGTTCCCCGCGTTGGGCGGCGGACAGCCCGGAGCAGTCGAAATCATCAACAACCTCGGAATCGACGTACTCTGGAACCTTTTTATCTTCACAGTAGTGGCGACCGTCGCCGCGCTGCTGACGGAAATCAATCTACCCGAAGCAAAAGGGATATGAGCAGGGCGCATCACAAAAGTGACGGGATGTCACGCGCACCATGTATGACGTGAATGATCTCCACGCATTCATCGCGGTAGCGATAGAACACTACGTACTTCTCAACAGGAAGGCTCCGTAAGGTTTCTCCGAGGTCCTTTCGGCTTCTACCCATTTGTGGATGTTCGCCCAACAGGCGGAACTTCTCCTGAAACGTATCCAACACTCGATCCGCGACAGAAGGATTATCTTCGGCAATATAAAGCCAAATCGCCTCCAGGTCCTCCTCGGCCTGTTTTGTGATTCGATAGCGAGTCATGCGGTGCGTTTTTTCTTCCGGGCGGACAGTTTCTTACGGCCTCGGGCCTTGATCTCGTCAAACGTCTTTGACAGAGAATCGTTCGTAACTTCCGTAAATTCGCCGCGCCTCAGTTGCTCCACCCCTTCGGCAACTTCTTTCCGAAGTTCCCTGATACGGATTTTGTTAATCCTGTCCCGCTCTTCCAAAAGGCGCAAACTTTCCCGAATCACCTCGCTGGCGGAATTGTACAGGCCGGATTTCACCTTCTGTTTTACAAGTTTTTCCAATCTGCTTGTCAACGATACGTTCATAATATCACCCCAAAACTGATTACTTGAACATTCCTCTGCTCAATTCCAATTATACACCAATAACAATCATTGACAAGTTTTGTTATGTAAAATCCGACACAAAAAATTCATCATGCAAACCAAAAGCGCAAAATCACCTGTAATACAAGGTTCGCATAGACGGCTACCATCAGGTCGTCGGCGAGGACGCCCCATCCATACGGCAGATTTTCCAGACGGCGAGCCGGGGGCGGCTTGAGGATGTCGAAGATGCGAAATACCAAAAAACCCGCAGCCGCTGTTATCAGCAGGTCGCAGAGGCCGGAGCCAATCGGCAGAAACAGATATGTAAGCGCCTGGCCGGCCCATTCGTCGAGCGTACTTTGGGAGGGGTCTTTCCTGCCGAACTGTTTTTCGGCGAATTTGCCCAGCGCCACACACGCGACAGACGACAGGACTAAAATCCCCGCCATTGCACCTGCAATGTAGTACGGATTCGCCTCCGAACCCCACGCCACGAGCAGGAAAACCACCGCCGTTGCCGCCGATGCCCACGTACCCGGCGCAACGGGCAGATAACCCGTACCCAGGCCGCTCGCTATGAATAACTTAATCTTTTTCATCGCTCATAAGCAGCCTTCCTGTTTTTCCGACATACGCCAGTCCGCTGAGGACTGTAGCAATCACCGCCAGCCAGACGACCACGATTTTGGTAACCACCGCCCATGCCGGCTGGTTCATGTTGGCCAGTTGGAAGAGCACGATGCAA
>DAOVLV010000339.1 GCA_030631085.1 Planctomycetales bacterium
ACTGGGCAGAACCATGCAGTCGGCTGATTCGAGCGCCCTGTCTTTCGCTTCGCCTGAAACCACGCCGATTAATCGAACCTGCGGTCGGCAACCCGTCTCGGCGATAATCTTCTCAATCGCTTCAATCTGTCCCGGCCCGGTCTCCTTGCCTGCCAGATCGATCCGCCCCTCAAAGCCTTTGCGCGACGCAATTGCCGTAGCCCGGACGAGGTCGTGGGCGCCCTTTTGCTCACCGAGATTGCCCAGGAACAGGAATATAGGCTTGCGGTTCTCGACAACAACCGTTTTTGCCGAAATTGGCACACCGTTCGGAACAACACGCCAATTGGCATGCGGTGCAAGTGGTCGAAGACGACAAACCCAGTCTTCACCGAGGACAATCACCACCGAGGCATGCGTAAGTGCGAATCGCATTAGCACCTTGCCGATGCAAGCCTGCTGCGCGGCAAAAACGTTGAATCCCCCTCCATGCACATGCCACACGATGCGCGAACCGAGCAGCCTGGCAATCATCGCGTGCATGCAGTCACGCCAGAAAGTAAAACCGCTGCACGTGTGGATATGAACAATCTGTGCCCGCTGCCGGAGAATGGCCGATATCAAACACCGGAGCACTTCCATCTGCGATACTATTCCCATTAGGACGGAACGCCCTTCGGGAGTCGTCTTGCCGTTATTCAGAACGGTCAGCCGGCAGCGACCCGCCAGGGCGCTGCCGCGAAGATTATTCACGACCGTCACCATACCTCCCGTAAGCGGCGGCAATGGGCCAAGCATTACGACGCGTGGGTAGTCGGTTTTTTTGGGGGGCGTTCTAACTACGCCATGCCCTCTGGAAGACCGTTCGGTTACACTACAATACAAACGCCTATATTGAAGGATCATCTGTTTCATGCTGTAATGTTCACAAACCCTTCCGCGAGACATTTCGCCAAACCTGCGGCCTAAAGGCGGTTTTTTACACAACTCGGACAATGCACTTGTAAAAGCATTTAAATCATCAGGTTCCACAAGTTGTCCGAATCGACCTTGTCCCAGCAATTCTCCCACACCACCAACGTTCGTAGCCACACACGGTAATCCGCACGCCATCGCCTCCAGGAGCGCATTAGGATGCTGCTCGCTGCTGCTGGGCAGCGCGAAGATGTCGAGTTGATGCAGAAATTCGGAAACATCATCCACGTGGCCGGCGAAGATCACGCGATCTTCCACGTCCAGTTCACAGGCCAATCGCGTCAATTCGTCTTTTTTCGGCCCGCGGCCCGCCAGTCGCAACTCTACGTTATGCCCTGTGGCGATCAGTCGGGCAAGGGCACGAACCAGCAGCGCCTGATTCTTGACAGGCGTAAGGCTGCCGACCGTACCGATTACCAGTCTTTTACCTTCATCGCGGGGCAGGCTGGGTGCGAAGTGGTTCGTATCCACGCCATTAGGGATGACATCGATCCTCCGGGCAGGCATGCCTACCTGTTCAACGAGTGTTCGCCGAGAGGCCTCGCTCACCGTGAAGATGCGGGTGGTAACGCCGGTAAGTATCCGACAGGTCAGTCGGCGGCGGAAAGGCATCGCCTCGACAGTATCCAATCCGTGGAAACTGAATATCAATGGCACCGGCGACGGCATCATCAGTCTGGTAATCGCGACGTCCGGCCAGGCGCTCCAATTCCTTGCGTGGATAACCGTTGGTCGTATACGCCGAATCATCCTCCAAAGCCGCCACGGAAGGCTGATGTCGTTTGAGCCGGAATGCAGACAGTAAATTGCAATATCCCTGTCAAACAGGTCCCCAATGATTGCATCGCCCTTCAGGCATACGATTGAGTGACGCATTTCCCCAAAGGACAATCCTTTGATGACACGTGCCATCGCCAGTTCCATCCCGCCGACACCGAGCGTGGGAACCACGTGAAGAACATGTATCTGCCTTGAGCCGGCCTGTTTCACTTTTGTTCCTTGTTAAGCGTCGTTGCTGGTAAATGGTTTGCGGAGGATGAGAGAGAAAAGCATGCCTCTTCGGGCGTAAGCGGCCCTCATAGCAGTATCGACTGTCCATCGCAACCATTGATGACTCCGCAACATTTCGCCACCATAGTCGCTCATGTACATCGTCTCCACGTCGTATTGACGAAAATACTGTTGGATCAGTTCCGATGGCACAAAACCGGCATGCATATCATCGCTTTCCTGTGCATGAACATCCACGAGACTCCGCAGTTCTCCCAAAGTCAGTGGCTCGGAAACGATTTGTTCCGCAAGAAGTCTTTTGTTGATAATTGCGAGGTGATCTGTCTCTTGATGAGTGTCGCTTCGAGGATACAACAGATTTCGTATTCGCTGCCAGTTTCGCCGTGGCGAAAAGTACCAGAAGAGATGCCAGATAGTCCGTTCCAGCAGATAAACTGGTCGGCAGGAGAAAAACATCGCATTTGGCTCGTAGCCAAGACAGAAGTATCCGCCAGGTTTAAGCACTCGGTCGATCTCCCCGAGAACCGCTCCCGGCGTCGGAAGGTGGTGCAGACCGGCATTGAGCGTCACCCAGTCAGCGGAATGATCTGCAAGCGGTATGGCTCGCACATCCCCAACATGCCAATCAACCCGTCCGGTTTCGCCGCAAAGCAGAGACCTGGCTTCCGCCAAGGCCTTGGTTGATACGTCTATGCACAGAATTCGAACGGATCGATCCAGATGCTCCAAAAGGATTCGCGGAACGAAACCGGTTCCTGTGCACAGATCCACGCCGAATCGGAAGCCTGTAGCGGCCAGTCTCGGTACGACCTCGGATTTCCAGAAGCGCTGTTCGATCACGTGTCGACGCTGGTGCAACTTATTAAACTGATCGCTTTGCAGGTCGTGATACAGCTCGTTAACGCGATGTATCAGTTTTTCCTGCTTACCATCATCGCAAGTATCAACACTCATTCACCGATTCCTTAAATCTGAAGCCATTCTCGGCTTTTTCAAGGCATCGGCCTTGGCGTTTTGCAAGGCCCTGGCCAGACAGACAGGCATGGCAAGGAACCACCAAGGCCCTTCTACGTACAGTTGTGTCATCGTCAAGCCGCAGGCCATAAACACAATGAGACCTACGCCCACTCCGTGACTTGCCCAGCCGAGGACATCCCGATCCGG
>DAOVLV010000284.1 GCA_030631085.1 Planctomycetales bacterium
AAACCCAATTCAAACCCAATTTGCCAGAGAGTAAAATTGATGCAAAGTGTGTATTTACAAAGGATTATGAAGAAAAATGCGGATAAGGGCTATGAAAAAACAAAGCCAAAACAAAGCCAATTTGCTGGATGCTCAAATGAACGTAAGTTCTGTTATAACAAAGGATTATGAAAATGTATCACTTCGCAGACGCGGGGAAAACAAACCCAATCAAACCCAATTTACTAAATGCTCAAATGAACTTAAACTTCTATTTAACAAAGGATTATGAAAATGAACCACGCCTTCCGGCTAACACTACCTCCCGGCCAGGCACACAACACTTCCATCCTGCAAGGAAGCGAACAAGCGACCACCTGCTGCTATCAAGCCATCGAAGACGGGGGGATACTCAAGTGGTGTTGCAGACAGCTTCTTTCCATCCTTGGCCGAAACGGCCACAACCTGGGCTCCTTTGCGCGCTTCGAAGGCGGCATAGGGATCTTTCGCATCAAACACGTCCGGAGCACCGGCCACGAACAAAACATTGCCTGCTTTCACCATCGCCCGGATTCGCATCGGTAGCCACTGCTTCCAGACCGGCGGTTCCGCTCGCGTATAGCCGATCATTTTGTCCAGGCCAAAGGCCTCGCTTTCGAGCTTTCGTATCTGATTACCGCGTGCGCGTGAATAGTCGGATTGAGGTAACCATTTGACCGGCTCACGCGACCCTTCCTCACCAACGATTTGCGGCTCGTTCGTATTGAGGTCGGCAAACAGCAGATAACCTTCCTTGCCCGGGAAGAACATCAGGCTGTGCACGTTCCTACGATAGAACACGCGAACGGCATAAGTCTTCTCGTCGTCGACCACAAGGAGCTGTCCGGTCTTCGGGGCCTGGTTCGCTAACTGGAAGCCGGGCCATCGCTTTGAATACATCCAGAACGTACGGTTGTACCAGGAGCCGTCCAACAAACCGGCTGTCGAGAATATATGCAGGCCCACATCTTGAGCGCCTTTGCTCGAGAGGACCGGCACTTCGACCTCTTTCAATTCAGGCGTCATCTTCTTCTGACGCATGTAGAGGAACCCGCCTTCGCTGACGAGCACGTCCGAATTGGCCCCCAGGATGAAAAAGGCGAGGTCGCGATCTTTGTCCACGTTTCGATGCGGTCCTTCCAACAGACCCTTGTGGAGAATCTTTCCACTAACCGCGTCGAGCCCATAGATGCGGATACCACCGTCGAGATAGGTCGAACGTCCGGCCGTGAAGTAGGCCACGCTCTTGTCGACCAGCACGCTGCCGTGGACCGGCCAGACTGACTCGACCTGATCAAAGTAGGCCATGCGCCGATCGGTCGGTGCCGCGAGGAATCGCCACACAAGCTCACCGTCGGATACTCGAAGGCAATAGACGCGGCCGTCGGCCGACCCGAACAGGACCATCCCGCCTTGGATTGTCGGCGGCGAGTCGATCCGCCCGCCGGCCGTGAAGTGCCAGAGGACCTTGCCGCTTGCCCTGTCGAGCGCGTACACGGTATGGGCGTCCGACTTGGCCACGAACACCTTGCCAAACCAGGCCACGGGTGCCGTCAACGTGCCGCCCAAATCGGTTTTCCAGGCGACCGACACCTCGGGAACCACGCCGACAGGCGTGGTGCCGCTTCGGGCCGCGTCGTGGCGAAACGTCGGCCAGTTGCCGATAGAAGGAGATTCCGGCTCGTAGGCCCTTCTATAGGCCGGGCCCTTTTCCAGACGCTTCTCATCCGCGACTTCCTCAAGCGCGACCTCCGGTGCGGTTTTCAACGCCGCGTATCCCAGGAACTTCGACCCGGGTTGACAGAAACACTGGTCGGGTGGGACATACAGCATACCGTTGCAGGGCATCATCCCAAACTTGCAGGCACCGCGAATCCAGTTATTCTGGGAATGGTTATCCGCCTGGAAATCGAGGAACTCAGCGCCTTCGTAGGAACTGATTAGATACCGGATGGTTGCCTTGTTACGATAGCAGCGATGATGATGTTCCGGACTTCGCAGGTTCTTGACGAAGATACGCTTTTTCTCCTCGCCCGAGTGAAGGTCCCAACCGATAACCAGCGCATTCGGGCTCTTGCGTACCGGCTGGCCCTTGTCGTCCACGCTAAGCATCCCGCGCCAAACCAATCCATCGATTACGAACAGGTCGTCCCCTTCGCCCCCGCCGATCGGCGGCACGGTTTTCTGCCAGAGCGGCTTGCCGTCCGTCGCATCGTAAGCTCCGACGAACTTTCCACCTTGCATGACGATAACATCGTCGACGGTAAGCAGCGTTCTCGGTGTGGTGAGTTTAGGTTGAACCTTCCACAGCTCATGGCCGTCCTTCAAATCGCGCGCAACGAGGTTTTTTCCGCTCAAATATACGATTCGGCCGTTGTCAATCGCCAATGCCAGAGGGCGGATCTGACCGATCTGCTTCTCCCAGAGCACCTTTCCCGTCTGGCTGTGGACAGCAAACAATGCTGCTCCAGCTACACCCTTAGCTCCCTTGCGCTGAGCGGTGCCTTTCGGCACTCCTCGAGTGTAGGCAACGGCGATGCCATCACTGACCAGTATCTCACTCGTGCCCCACGTTGCTTCGACCGTAGTAATGATATCGCCCGTGGCCGCATCCAGTATCGACATAGGGGCTCGGTATGCGAGGGTTGTGTAGAGCCGGTCGCCGTCGGCCACGATTCGACGCTGATTTTCAGCAGGCACATCGGTTCGTCCAGCCCGCAACTTTGTCCAGTCTTTTCCCTGCCATCGCTCCAGGCTCCACTGGCGCCAGCCCCAGGAGTCGAGCGACCGCTTCCAGAGAAGTTTGCCATTGAAAGCGTCTCGGCAAACAAGCGACCAACGGTCAGGCAGACGCTCGTCGGTGATGCCGATGAGTCCTTCGTCGAAGAAGTAGAACAGTCGGCCGGCGCCCGAGACGGGCGACTGAATCCCCGACGGTGTTTCATGGCTTCGAAGCCACAGCGGCGGCGCAACCCACTGGAGACTTCGCGGCGGCCCGACGACAGAATCACTGGCAACCGCGTTGTTGCTTGCGTCATGCAGGAAATGAGTCCATTCGTCGATCTCTTTGGGCCAGCGTTTAACTGTTTTAGTCCATTTACCACCTTTCTTTATGTAGGCTACACCGTTGGGCACAAGGACCCGCATCACTTCGTCCATAGAAACCTTGCCCGCATCCGCCGCAAGGCGTCCCCCAGCGGACTGCACGACAATCAGGTTGATTAGATTATCCGTGTACGGAAGTATCAATCCCGAATACCGCTCAACAGAGACAGGCCCGTAGATGCCCTGCGCCTGGATATAGCTTCTCGCCTCGGCAACCTTGGCCGGGTCTGCTTCGAGTCCATGAACCGTATAGCGGTCACTGACGCGCAGGGCCGCCGTCAACTTCCCGTTACCACAACCAAGGTGGACCACGATGCCACCCTGCACACCGGTGGTATCGAGAATCTCTTTGGCCAACGTTATCGCATCAATCTTTTTTGCCTCCGCTGTACAAGCCAAAAGGCAAACAGTTAGTAGTACCGGTACCCATGATTCTATTTTACCCGCCCTCCCTCGGGGACACCTTTTCGGCGAACCCACGGCGGGTGAAGGATAGCGTTTCATTTTGCAAGACCCCTTTCTGTCCAAATATTCATGTTGGCCTCAACCACTATTCGGAAGCCTACGTTGTTCAAGACTAATAGATGTCCGTTTGACAACTGGGACAATCCTCGAGACAAGTAGCTTAACAGAATCTGTGACGAATTGCCAAAAATATCTGAGAGAACAGCC
>DAOVLV010000429.1 GCA_030631085.1 Planctomycetales bacterium
CAGTGTATGGCCGAGGGCGCGTGGGGGTTGTCGTCGGGGCTGATTTACCTGCCGGCGCTTTATTCCGACACTGCCGAGTTAGTCGAACTGGCCAAGGTCGCCGCTGCCGCCGGCGGGATTTACACCAGCCACATCCGGGGCGAACACGACCCGATCCTCAAAGACGCTATCGCCGAAGCCATTGAGATCGGCAGGCAGGCGAATATCCCCGTCGAGATTTCCCATTTCAAGGCCTACGGTAAGAGCCTTTGGGGCAAGGCCGACGAATTCCTGGCGATGCTGGACGATGCCCGCGCCGAGGGTGTGGAGGTCGATGCCGACGCATATCCATACATAGCAACCCATACGATGCTGCGAGCGATCCTTCCGGCGTGGATGCAGGAAGGTGGGACCGAAAAGATGGTCGAGCGTCTCAAACAGCCCGAACTTCGCAGCAAGGCGGAAGAGGAAATTTCCGCCGGCGAGGTGGTCTTTTTCAAAGGCGTCGGGTGGGACGGCGTCAGGATCGTCCACAGCGTGCGCGACGAGAGCCTCGAAGGCAAAAGCATCGACGAGATAGCAAAGGAACTGGGCAAGGAATCGCCCGAGACCGCCTTCGACCTGATTGAGGCTGAACCGGCCTTGCGGGCGAACTACTTTGCATTGAGCGAAGAAGACGTTCGGACCATCCTCAAGCATCCCCTTGTGCGGATCGGCTCGGACAGTTACGCCCTGGCCGACCACGGGGTCCTCGCCCAGGGCAGGCCTCACCCGCGATGCTATGGAACGTTCCCTCGCGTGCTGGGCAAATACGCCCGCGACGAGGGACTCTTCACAATGGAACAGGCCGTTCGGAAGATGACTTCAATGTCCGCGCAAAAAACAGGCCTGGCCGGCAGGGGCGTTCTGGAAGAAGGCGCGTTCGCCGATGTGGCTGTGTTCAATCCCGAAACGGTCGCTGACCGGGCAACCTTCGAAGACCCGCACCAGTATCCGGTCGGGATAGATTACGTCCTTGTCAATGGTCAGGTAGTCGTCGAAGCCGGCGACTACACCGGCGAATTGGCAGGTAAGGTCCTGCGGCATAAGTAGAGTGCTTTGTTATCAATAAGGTTGCTTATCCTTGCGTCCTGTCCAGGTTTTGAAGAGGCTGACACATTCGTCACGGAGGAAGTCGCCGACGATTTTGATTTCGCTGCCGCCAAGCGTTTTCATCTGCTCGTTGGAGATGGTCAGTTCGCTGAAACCGGCCTGTTCGGCGTCGGCGATTCGCGCGCCGAAGACGATTTTGGAAATCTTCGCCCAGTGGCAGGCGGCGAAGCACATCGGGCAAGGTTCACAGGTCGAATAAATCACACAGCCAGCCAAATCGACGGTATCCAGTTTCCGGCATGCGTCCCTGATGGCCTGGATTTCGGCGTGTGCGGTGATGTCGGTGTCGCTCCAGACGGCGTTATGAGCGGCAGAGACGATTTCGCCGTCGCGTACGATGCAGGCTCCAAAGGGTGTCTGCCCGGCTTTGATGCCTTCGGTCGCGGCGCTTATCGCCGCTGTCATGAATTCTTTGTTGTTCATCGGCATTTTTCTCTACCGGTAGGCATCCTTACGATGGCGGATACCGAAAATCGTTACTGTTCTCGCTGTCTGATCGATGTCATAAAGAATTCGATATCGACCTACGCGAAATCTGTACCCCCTGATTCCCCTCAATTTACGCGAACCTGTTACATACGGGTTCGTCTCTAATTTGATGATGGCTTCATCGACGCGGGTGACGACTCCGGCGGGCAGGTTTGACATTTCTTTCTGTGCCGGCTTGGCGATCTGGACAGCCCATGTCACCGGAGCACGCCTTTACTCTTCAACCGGCGACGGAATTTCCGGTACGGCGTCGTAGGTTCGTTTCGACGGGACTCTATAACCAAGGCGTCTTCGCATGACTCAGTGAGAGTGCCGGAGGAAACAAGCCGCTCCACGAGTTCCGACTTTTTGTTTGCCGGCAGTCCGGAAACTATTGTTATTATTCCATCAATGACC
>DAOVLV010000326.1 GCA_030631085.1 Planctomycetales bacterium
GACCATCCTTTATACCTGCGAACAGGATGGGCGAAGACGTGCGGCATAAGCCCCCACGTAACAGCCGCAACGACGATTACGACCGGCGCTGCCAGCCCGCCGCGAACCAGTAATCCGCAACCGCTCAAGACAACAACGACCGACCAGATCGCACCTCTTGCCTGATCGCCCGACGAAGCGCCGCGCGAAACATACAGGCTCCAGAGCAAGGCTGACAACATCCCCAAAACGACCGCCGAAAACCCGACCCAACCGGCTGAAATCACCAGAAGCCCCGTTCCGGACATGTCGGCAGAAGGTAAAACATCCCCCAGCCCGCCGGTTCCGAACAACGTCGCTTCGGAAATCCATTTACCCGCTGTCAGGCCCAGTTGGCTCATAGCCACGATACCGCTGATACCAAACACCGCTCCGATCAAAAGCAGTTTGAGGCGATGGTTCCGCAAAAACGCGCCCGCAAGCAGCAAGGCTCCACCTGCGGCGCACGTTGCAATAATCGCAGCGCCGGCTGCACGATAGTGCGAAACAATCAGCAGCGTTACCAGCAGCGCCGCCAAGGTAACTCGCATCACCAATTCAACCCTGTTTTCCCTGCCCGGCAGGCAGCATGGTGTCAGCAATATGCCAACTCCCGCCAAACCGGCCAAAGCCACCGCCTCGACAGCAGGGCCCGGCGACTGACTGGACACTTTCAGTATCGCACCGAGAGCCACTATCAATCCGACCGACGTCAGCAGCCATCGCATTCGACGCACTCGCGACAGAACGTCCTGTGCAAGCAGCACCAACAGCCCCAACGTCATCATCCGTATCATCAGCCCGCTGTCGTTTTCGGCAAGGAGGTTAATCTTCCCGCTTTCGTGATTGATCCGGCCGGCGGCGAGGATGTGCATCAACAGGATAATGACCGGAACAGCCAGGAACGGCTGAAGAACGTGCCCGGGGATACCGGTCCGGTCCTCGGCTCCGCGCCAATACAACCAGCATACCCACAACCCCATCCCGCAGAGGATAAGCACAATCCATCCACCGGCAGAGGCGTCCATCGCCCCTGCGCCGGCGGCGACCGTCAGAGCGATCATCCCAGCCAGAACGATATGCCACAAACCATGGGCAGTGTGATTACCGACGGAAAGCGACGACAATAAAAATCTCCTTACTCCCAGGACGATGATTCTGGTACGCTTATAATTAGCGTAGCATGGCCGTCTCGGCCATGTCTTCTTTCCGCATGGGCGAGACGCCCGTGCTACGTAATACTTATCGTCCACAGACGGTGGCGAGTGAAATGACAAAACATCGGACTTTTCTATTATGTTGCTTTATCGTAGCGGGCGTTCTCGCGCCGGCATCTGCAAAGGCGCTGAGGCCGGAGGAAGTTCTGGTCGTAACCAACGCCAACGCCAGAGGTTCGGGGAAACTAGGTAAATACTACTGTCTGGCCCGTAACATTCTCCCGGAACGAATGGTCGTCCTGAGAACCACCGCAGGAGCGATAGTCGCCCGCAAAGAATACAACGACAACATCCGCGACCCGCTGCGAGAGTTCCTCACTCGCAACAAACTCAAAGGAAAGATTAAGTGCATCGTGCTGATGTGGGGCGTACCGGTCCGCGTCCTCGGAACAAAAATGACCAAAGAGCAACAAGAACTCCTCTCCGCATATAAATCCGTCCGGATGCGGCTTCACGGACGACTGGCGGTCAATGCCGAATTAATCAGGACCATCGGAAGGGTTTTTCCGGTTCAGCGCACAAAGACACTTCGCCCGGTCGGAGCCTTGTTCGCTCCGAGCGCCGCCAAGAGACTCGAAAACCCGCCGGCGTTCGCGAAACTCAAGCGAACCTTCGACGCCAAATTAAAGAAAAAACAGGCCGGAGCGCAAAAACTGACCAACAGAAAAAAATGCCGCATCGCCCTGCGACAGATTGCAGCGCTCCAACTGGACACATACGGGGCAAGTCGCTGGCTGAAAAAAACGCCGGACGAATCAATCGTCAGCGGCGCAGAAAAAG
This sequence comes from Planctomycetales bacterium, assembly GCA_030631085.1. Lineage (GTDB taxonomy): Bacteria > Planctomycetota > Phycisphaerae > SM23-33 > SM23-33 > JAUWNJ01. The sequence goes on from DAOVLV010000326.1 coordinate 2,016, forward strand.
ACCAGATAAAGCGGGAGATGACGGCGGATAAGGCTGAACTCGCCCGCCTGAAGGCGTCGGACGAAACTCCCAAAACCGCCCGCAGGATTACCGAACTTATGGTCCGGTATTACGGTATCGGCAGCGCCTACTCACACTGCGACAAGAGAATCAAGGCCATTAACACCGACGTCGAAGACGCCTCGGTCGATAGCGAACTGTCGCTGCTTTGGGAACAGGGAAATCATTCGCTTCGCGGGTGGAGGCCCAATCCGATGAACTGGCGAGTGGCGCATGCGAAGAAGCGTAAGCCCAACACGCCGGACGAGATAATCATGACCGCGCGCATCGACGGGCCTTCCGCCGCCGACGCGCTCCGCATAATCAAGGATTCAATCGAGACCGAAAAGGTCGGACTGAAAGGAAAGTTTTACATTGATGCCGGCGGGAAATATCCGGCCTATGACGCACACCTGAAAAACTTGGCCAAAATCATCAAAAAACACACCAAAATCCCCGTCGTGCTGGACACGAAGAAGGCGTTATTCGCTCGCGGAAGTTGCCCCGACGCGGCCTTGTACGTCGGATGGTACAGCCTGCGGAAATACATACCGGCGTTCAAGTGGTCTCGCGGGGCGGTCGCCTGGCACATTGCCAGTTTTGAGGCCCATCATTTGCGCACGCCTACGGTGAACGAATGGTGTGTCAAGATGCTCCAGAAAGGCGTCGCCGCCACGGTCGGAGCCGTCAACGAACCATACCTCCACGCGTTTCCGTATCCGGAGGATTTCTTCAGCCTGCTGCTGACGGGAAACTTCACCCTGGCAGAATGTTACTGGCGAACGATTCCGTCGGTGAGTTGGCGGATTACATTCATCGCCGACCCGTTGTATAATCCGTTCAAGCTGCATCCGCAGTTTTCAATGTACGCCCTACCGGCGGTGCTCACGGGACAAGCCATAAAAGACAATGAAAAATCCACAACAAAACCGATCTGAACTGTTTGTACCAGGGCGAGTGTGCTTGCTTGGCGAGCACGCCGACTGGGCGGGTCAGTATGGCCGACACGTCGGATACTGCCTGGTCATAGGAACAGACCAGGGTATCGGCGCTACAGCGTCGCCGGCTGACGAACTGATCGTCGAGACTCCCCTGCCTACACCGGACGGTCAGCCATCCGGGCGGCATCGGCGTATCCGCTGCCGGTTGGAACCGGCGGACCTTCTGGCCGCCGCTACCGACAGCAGCGAGTTCTTCCGCCACTGTGCGGGCGTCGCACACGA
>DAOVLV010000332.1 GCA_030631085.1 Planctomycetales bacterium
ATAATCCTAATATTTTGCGGAATCGTGGAATTAAACAGAGGAAACCCTCACCAACCCAGTGCCGCCAATGCCAAATGCCGAGTGCCAAATGCCTTCTTCAATCCTCAATCAAATCGGCGTTCACGATTATCGAACTGCTGGTGGCTATTTCCATAATCTCGCTGGTGTTGACGATCACGATGCCGGGGATAATTGGGCTGTTCACCGCCGGAGTGGACCTCCAGTCGCGGAACGTCATAAGCGGGATGTTCGGCGCTGCCCGCGCCGCCGCCATCGAAAACCAGTCATACGCGGGCGTGCATGTGCAGATCGGTACCGATGGGAAATGCTGGGCGGCGGTGATGCAATTCGATAACGATCCGACATCGGCGTCCTACGGTAAGTTTGTTCCCGTCAGTGGTTTCCCTCCGAAATCCATGCCGGGAGATATGGCTTTCGGGGGGATATCAGATGATTACGTTTCGGGAGGAAGCTATGATCCTGCCGTCAACACTGACCTGGATGGATTTACCACCTTCAACGTAATCTTCAGCCCGGACGGCTCACTGACCCGCCGGGTCAACGGTAACCTTCCTCAAATCGAGACGGACGTGAAGATTTTCGGCGGGGACGGCGCTACGCCAAAGCAGAAAATATGGGAACCCTGTCCTCCTGCCGGCACCGGTCCCGATCTTGATGAGGCCGGTGTTCGCGCGATAACGGCATTTCATCACAAAACGCTTAAGGCGATACCGGATGCAGGTACGGGCAAGCAGGACTGGCTTGAAAAGAACGGACAATTTTTGTGCATCAACCCCTATACAGGCAAACTGCTGCCGGATGAGCAATAACCATGAAAAAGCAATCGAACAATCAATCCGCGGATTACACAGATTCCGAATCTGAACAATCCGCAATCAAGCGAACGGGTTTTTCGCTGGTGGAACTGATGATATCGCTTGGCATCCTGGTGGTGGGGCTGTCGATGATCGCAACCGCCTTCCCTACTGCCATGATGGCGACTAAGTTATCTGTTGACGACACCTCGGCTACGATGATCTCTGAAAACGCAGCCGCTATCTGCCGGGCGAAACTCCGCCACAGTACGTTCAGTGGGTCGGTCGGCGTAACACTTTCGGACCAGACCTTGCTGATTAATGACGTCGCTCACACCGGCGATTTAACCTATCCGGTCGCCCCCGGCGTCTCCGGCGCCCATCCGGATGGTTGGATTGAAATCCCATCGGGCAGCGGTACGTGGTTTCCGCCAATCCGTTACGGATGGCTTCTGGCAGCCCGTCAATTTGGTAGTAATAATGATTATCAACTGGTCTTCGTTCCTTATCGTAAATTTCTTCCGGGCGATGCGGCTCCGGCGTTTTCGGATGTCGAGACCCACGCTACCGATGGAGACAGGATAATCTCCGGAAACGTCAGCATCGGAGCGCCGGTGATATGCAAAGCCGACGGTACTTACGCTTTCGTCGTTGATTCGGACGGTAATCTTTCCGGTGCGATTACCCCCGGAGAGGCTTGGACTGTAGGTCCGAACGGGCGGAATTCACCCGCGATCGGGTGTTACGTGGTTCGCACAGCCGTGACGCCGTAGAACGGGCATCACGCGAATAAGAGAAGAAACAAAAGATTATTTATGAGATTTCTTTTATGAACGCTACGACAGGACATTCCGACTTTGCGCACTCGAATCCGCAATCCGGCTTCGCCAAAAGGCTACGCCGTGACAAGTCCGCTCGTCAGGGCGGAGCCAGCCGTAGCCCGGCAATCCGCAATTTTGCGTCTGCGTTCACGCTCGTGGAATTGCTGGTCTCGATAAGCATCCTGACGGCGATCATTCTTGTTGTCAGCACATTGCTGACTAATGCACAGCGGGCTGTGAATCTGTCCCAGAGCACCATTACCGCCGACGCCGATGCCCGCGCGGTCGTGGAGCGAATTCGTGCAGACCTGGCGAGCCTGACCACTGAAGGTTTCCTTGCAATATACACCGATATCGACGGCAGACCTCACCTGGTCTTCACCGCCGTCGGGGCGTACAAGAGCATGATCGATTCAACCATCGCAAATACCGCCCGGATAGACTATGGCCGGACCGGAAACTCCGGTAAAAACGTCCTCTGGCGACGGGCGATGCTGCTAAACGCCGAAAGCGCCGCAGTTACTGCCAACGACCATGAAAAAATATCCCTGGCCGATTATAAGGTCTGGGGCCGTTCGTATTTTGACTACGCACTGTACAACGAGGTTGTCGGACCGCCGAGGCAGTATGACTGGCCTGTCGGAGGCTTAGTGTGGTTCGATTGTTTCACCAACACGCCGTCGATTCCGCTTCCGCCCAACAGTCTCGCGGACCTGGAAAACCTCTGGCCTTACCTGGCGAGGCCGTGCCGGAACCTGAAAATTGAATGGACCGACGGAGAATGCGACGCCACCACCAAAATGCTCCTCTGGTACAACTCGGACGCGCCGAAAAAACCTGATGATTGGAAAAATCGCAATGCCGCATATCAGGATACCCATCTGTCCGAAGATGCCGCCGAATATGACGTGGAATTTGACGCAGGCGGCGAGAGGTATTGTGCCCTGTGGACATGCAGAAAAAAAGACAACTGGCCACTGGCGCTGCGAATCACTTTTGAACTGGGAACGGGTGAAACGGCCCAGACATACGAGGTAATCGTGGACCTGCCACGATAAGAAAATCCGAATATCGAAATCCGAAACAATATCTAAATACGAATGACCGAAATTAGAAACGCCCTTTTCAAGTTATCGTATAGTTTGAAACATTTGGAAATTCGAATTTTGAATTTGTTTCGTATTTCGAGATTCGTATTTCGGATTTTGGAGCGAAAAGAGGTGTGTGATGAGAAATAAACCACGTTATCATCGAAAAGGTTCTGTTATCGTGATGGTGGTGGGTCTGCTGGTGATGCTGGCGATGATTGGCACGACGTTTATCATCATTGCCAACATGGACCGCAGAGAGTCCCGCAGCATCGCCACTGTCGCTCCCATGAAACAGGTCGCAGGCGGAGTGCTTCAGCAGATACTCGCCAAACTCGCCGCCGACCTCCACATCGACGCCGGCGGCGTAATTTACGGCTCTGCCGCCGATTACAAACAACAAGTCGATTACCCACACGAAGATTACGACAATCACCTGGCAAGTCTCGGCCCTGTTGTGATCGATGGTGCTGCTAAGTGGAGGCACATAAGCAATATCTATGG
>DAOVLV010000153.1 GCA_030631085.1 Planctomycetales bacterium
AATCGAGAGCATCGGTCAGTTTCTGGACGCTCCAGGCCCCGAGGCAGTGGCGCTGGTGGGCGTGGGAAACCTCGGACGGGCGATATTATCTTACTTCGACGGGAGAAGTCCGAACCTGAAAATCGTGGCTGCGTTCGATAATGATCCGGGCAAAGCCGACCACGTAATCGGCGGCTGTAGATGTTACGCGGCCCGGCAGATACCGGAGGTTTTCGCCGAAAACGGAATTACCACCGCGATAATAACGGTTCCCGCCGATCAGGCGCAGGAAGTATGCGACCTGTTGGTCGATGCCGGTGCAAAGGGTATTGTGAATTTCGCACCGGTCGGTTTGCGGGTTCCCGCGCATATACATGTAGAAAACGTTGACATGACGACATCTTTGGAAAAAGCGGCGTATTTCGGAAGACGCCCGTAGAAAAGATGAGGATGGATAAATAATGGCAGAAGCCGGTATTGAAACAATTCTCCAGGAACATCCCAACGCAGCCCGTGATTCGCTGATCCCGATCCTTCAGGAGATACAGGAAGACCAGGGGTTTCTTTCGAGGGAAGCCGTAACGCGCGTCGGCAAGCACCTTAATCTCCCTGCCAGTAAAATCTACGGCGTGGCGACATTTTACAACCAGTTCCGGTTCCAGCCCAAGGGCAAGTACCACATCACTATCTGCCGGGGAACCGCGTGCCACGTCAAAGGTTCAGGTAATGTGCTGGATATGGTGATGAAACGACTGAAACTCGAACCGGGGCAAACAACTCGCGACAGGCTCTTCAGCCTGGAAACCGTTGCCTGTATGGGCGCATGCGGATTAGCGCCGGTAGTGAATGTAAACGGCGAATTTTACGCAAAAATTACACCGCTGAAACTTGCAAGAATTATCGAACAGTGCCGTGAAGAGGAATCCACGAATGCAGAAGGATGAATGTAATAAATCAGAAAACGCCGTCGGATGCTGGCTCGAATCGCCAAAGCCTTCGCCAGACCTGCTTGCAGGGCTGAAGAAAGGCGCTTTGACCAATGCGATTAAAGCGGGCGATGATAAATTATCGGACGAACTGTCCCGCCTGCGGCGCGAAACCGTAACAAAACCGACGGTCTTCGTCGGTACTGGAACCTGTGGACTCGGCGCAGGCGCTGGAAAAACCCTATCGGCCGTTCGGGATTATCTTACAGAGCGAAAGATTGACGCCGACGTCGTCGAAGTCGGCTGCATCGGGCTGTGTTCCGAAGAACCGATTGTGGACGTTCGCCTCCCCGGCAAGGCAAGGGTCAGTTTCGGCGGAGTTTCAGAAGACAAGGTCGCCGACCTGCTCAATGCGGTTTTATCGAATCAGGACGTCCCCGAAGAGATGGTGCTGGGGCAGTTCCGCACGCCCGGCGTCGCAGCCTGGGAGGATGTCGCCTATCTGGACGAGCATCCCTTCCTGTCGCGCCAGCGTCGAGTCGTGCTCGCCTGCAGCGGTATCATCAACCCGACCGACATTGACGAATACATCGCCAACGGCGGTTATTCCGCAGCCGCAGCGGTACTCAAAAAGATGACACCGGCCGAGGTCTGCAGCCTCGTCGAGAGCAGCGGTCTTCGAGGAAGGGGCGGCGGCGGATTCCCCACAGGCAAAAAGTGGCAATTCGCCCGCAACGCTCCCGGAAAGCAGAAATACCTTATCTGCAACGCCGACGAAGGCGACCCCGGCGCGTTTATGGACAGGGCAGTCTGCGAAAGCGACCCGCATCGACTGATTGAGGGTATGATCATCGCTGCCTACGCCTTCGGCGCTACCAAAGCATACATATATATTCGGGCAGAATACCCACTGGGCATCGAACGCCTGATTGGAGCCCTCGCCCAAGCCAAGGCGTACGGACTTATTGGCCGAAACATTCTCGGCAGCGGAAACAAACTTGAGATCGTAATCAAGGAAGGCGCAGGTGCGTTCGTCTGCGGCGAAGAGACCGCGCTTATCCATTCGGTCGAGGGCAAGCGGGGTATGCCTCGTCCCCGACCCCCCTTCCCCGCTGTGCAGGGTCTGTTCGGAAAACCGACCATCATCAACAACGTCGAAACATTGTCGAACCTTGCGATGATTCTCGGAAAAGGCCCGGAGTGGTACGCCGCGATGGGCACGTCGGGCAGCAAGGACACGAAGGTATTCGCCCTTTCGGGGATGGTTCGTCGCACCGGCCTGGTTGAAGTGCCGATGGGTACGACGCTGCGTCAGGTCGTCTTCGATATTGGCGGCGGAATCCCCAACAACAAAAAATGCAAAGCCGTTCAGATCGGCGGACCTTCGGGCGGCTGTGTTCCCGAAGCGCATCTCGACATCGAAACCGATTACGAAGCGCTCAAGGAATTCGGGACTATTATGGGTTCCGGCGGACTGGTCGTCGTTGACGAATCGACCTGCATGGTCGATTTCGCCAAGTTCTTCATGGAGTTCATCCAGTCCGAAAGTTGCGGAAAGTGCATCCCCTGCCGGGAAGGTACGCGACGGATGCTCGAAATACTCCAAGCCATTGTTCGCCCACGCCGGCACGAGGAAAATATCGACGCCCTCCTGCGATTCCAGGGGGTAATCTACCTTGAGAAACTGGCTGAAACCATCAAGATTACCAGCCTCTGCGGGTTGGGACAGACAGCGCCGAACCCGGTGTTGAGCACACTTCGCTGGTTCCGCGACGAATACGAAGCCCACGTTTTCGAGCGTCGCTGCCCAGCCGGCGCGTGCAAGGACCTGGTCGGCGTCCCCTGCCAGAACACATGCCCCGTCGGCACCGAGGCATGGCGTTACGTAACCCATATTGCCCGCGGCGAATATAACTTGGCATATCGCGTCATTCGCAATGCCAATCCTTTCCCGTCGGCGTGTGCGAGAATTTGTCACCATCCGTGCGAGCAGTCCTGTCGGGCGGGTTCAACCGGGGGCGAGCCGATTGCCATCCGCTCGCTCAAGCGATTCGTCGTCGATCACGTCGATCCCGAAACTGCCAAGCCCGAAATCACCCCGGCTTCGGCGGATGCAGCCAGGGTCGCGGTTATCGGCGCAGGGCCATCGGGTCTGACGGCAGCACATCACCTCTCGCTGCTCGGACACAAAGTTACCATCTTCGAACGAGAGTCCAAACCGGGCGGTATGCTGATCTCGGCTATCCCGGAATACCGCCTGCCGAGGGAACTGCTCAACAAGGAAATCGCTTCGCTGCTGAACGAGAATATCGAAGTGAAATACAACACCCTGCTCGGACGCGACGTTACCATCGACAGCCTGCTCAATGACAGTTTCAAAGCCGTTTATGTCGCCACCGGCGCGCATAAGAGCCGGAACCTGTCATTGGACGGCGAAGACGCCGACGGCGTTATCGCGGGCATAAAGTTCCTCAAAACGCACAACCTCGAAGCAAAAGCATTGGCTTCCGGGCGCGTCGGCGTTATCGGCGGAGGCAACTCGGCGATGGATGCCGCTCGCGTAGCCATTCGTCAGGAAGACACCCAGAGCGTCAACATTTTCTACCGTCGCACACAACATGAGATGCCCGCATACGCCGAAGAGGTCGAAGCAGGCCTGGCCGAAGGTGTCGAGGTCGAAGAACTGGTTGCCCCGGTCTCCCTGCATGTCAAGGACGGTAAACTGACCGGAGCGAGATTTATCCGTAACAAACTGGGTGATCGCGACGCTTCGGGACGCAGAAGCCCGGTGCCCATCCCCGGCTCGGAGTTCGACGTGGAACTGGACACGCTGATAGTCGCCATCAGCGAGCAGCCCGAGACGGACGAACTCGAAGGACTGGGACTGACGAAATGGAACACGCTGGCAGTCAACGGCGAGTCGTATGTTACGGCCCGCCCCGGCGTTTTCGGCGGCGGAGACGTCGCCGGCGGACCCGGAACGGTAATCGAAGCAATCGCCGCCGGTAAAAACGTCGCCGTTATGATCGACCGATACATCGCCGGCAAACTGCTGAAGATACTCCCGAAACCGAAACTCCCGTCAGTGTATATCGAGCCTTTACAGGCCCCCGAAGAAGAAGACGAGATCGTCGATCGCGCTGCCTGCCCGTTGTTACCGGTTGGTGATCGTAAGGGTAATTTCGCCGAGGTCGAGTTGTGCCTCAGCGAGCAGGACGCCGTTTGCGAGGCCCGCAGGTGCCTGCGATGCGATCTCGATTTTACGCAGCCGGAATAAGTTGTGTTGTAGTATTAGACATTGGTCATTAAACAAGAGGTATTCGCATGATTACATTGGAAGTTGACGGCAGAACGATTGAAGCCAAGGCCGGCGAGACTATTCTTACCGCTTTGAAACGCGAGGGAATTCATGTCCCAACCCTCTGCCACATGGAAGGTCTTCCGCCCACCGGCGCATGCCGAATGTGTGTCGTGGACGTCGAAGGTTCGCCGAATCTCGTTCCGTCGTGTTCGCACCCCGTGGCTGAAGGTATGAAGATAAGAACCAGCACGCCCAGGGTACTCGAGGCCCGAAGGACGATTGTCAAACTGCTGTTGAGCAATCACTCCGACGACTGCCTTTACTGTACGCGCAACGGTAAGTGCGACCTGCAGAAACTGGCGCAGGACATGGGGCTTCACCAGAGGCTATACTGTGGAACGAGGACGTCCAAACCGATGGATGTCTCCAGCCCGGCGATATACCGCGACCCGGAAAAGTGCATCCTCTGCGGAAGGTGCGTGCGGATGTGCGAAGAGATACAGGGCGTATCGGCCATTGATTTCATCGGGCGCGGAAGCAGGGCATTTATCGGCACCGCATTCGACGAGGGTCTGAATGTCTCGACGTGCGTCAATTGCGGACAGTGTATCCTGGTCTGCCCGACCGGAGCCTTGTCCGAACGATCATACGTCAGCGAAGTAATCGCCGCCCTGGCCGACCCCGACAAGATGGTGGTCGTCCAGCACGCGCCGGCCGTTTCGGTTACGCTGGCTGAAGAATTCGACATCAAGCCCGGAGTTGACGTGGACGGTAAGATGGTCGCCGCCATGAGGCGATTGGGATTCGACCGGGTCTTCGACACGTCGTTTTCAGCGGACCTGACCATTATGGAAGAAGCCAGCGAATTGGCCCAACGGATTAAGACCGGCGGCGTGTTGCCGATGCTGACCAGTTGTTCGCCGGGATGGATTAAGTTCGCAGAGCAGTTCTACCCGGATTTCATCCCTAATATCTCGACCTGCAAAAGCCCGCAGCAAATGATGGGCGCGTTGATAAAGGGTTTCTTCGCCGACCGCGAGAAGATCGATCCGGCCAATATCGTCAGCGTTTCGGTTATGCCGTGCACCGCCAAGAAGTTCGAATGTGGTCGGCCCGAAATGTCGCCGAACAACGTAGCGGACGTGGATTACGTGCTGACTACCCGCGAACTCGGACAGATGCTTCACATGTACGGTATCGACCTGGCTACGATGCACGACGAGCAGGCCGACACGCCATTCGGCGAGCGGTCCACTGCCGGTAAACTCTTCGGCGCCAGCGGCGGCGTGATGGAAGCGGCGGTGCGAACTGCATATTTCCTCCTGACAGGAAAGGAACTTGAGAATTTGA
>DAOVLV010000451.1 GCA_030631085.1 Planctomycetales bacterium
AAGGTCATCGAATCGACCCCGTCGGGGCATCGGCACCAGACGTAAAACGTCGCAGCCGGTGGGGAAACCTCATATCCCAGCTTCGCCAGACCCGCACACAACGCATCCCGCCGGTCCTGATAAAGTTGCCGCTGCCGGCGGATTTCTTCCCGCTCGGACCCTTCCAATGCCGCTACGCCCGCCCACTGGACAGCGTTGAACTGCCCGGAATCGACGTTGCCCTTGATGGCTGCAAGTGCGGTGATGACCTCGGCGTTACCTGCCACCCATCCGATCCGCCATCCGGTCATATTAAACGTCTTGGAAAGCGAGTGAAACTCAACGGCTACATCTTTCGCACCGGCGACCTGGAGGATGCTCGGCGGGGGCGACTCGAAATAGACTTCGTTATAGGCTGCATCGGAAGCCACGATTATCTCGTTGTCCTTGGCCCAGGCGATGAGTTTTTCGTACCAGGCAAGGTCGGCTCCGGCGGCAGTGGGATTGTTGGGGTAATTGACGTAAATCAATTTGGCCCGACGAGCGATTTCGTCGTCGATGGCGTCGATATCCGCCTTCCAGTTACCCTCGGCTGTCAGGTTCAGGTAATGCGGTTCGGCTCCGGCGAAAACGGCGGCTGAGTTATAGACCGGATACCCCGGACGCGGAATAAGAACCACCTCGCCGGGATTGACCACCGCCAGAGGAAGATGCGCGATGGCGTCCTTCGAGCCTATGGAGGTGATAATCTCGGCAGTCGGATCGAGTTCGACGCCGTAGCGTTTTTTCATAAACGCCGCCGCTGCCTGTCGAAACTGCGGCACGCCTTCGTCGAACGGATAGCAATGGGTGGCAGGGTCGCCGACTGCCTTTCGCATGGCTTCGACGATAAACTCGAACGTCGGACGGTCCGGATCGCCCACGCCCAGATTGATCACATCGCGCCCCGCCGCAATGGCCTGGCGCTTGGCCTTGTCAATCTCAACAAACAAATAAGGCGGCAACGCCTTCAAACGGTCTGATTTTTCCCAAGTCATTACTCTGTTTGGCTCCTATCTCCGGACGGGGTGGCAGAACACCGCCCCGCCGTATCAAGAACCGGTATTGTAGCAGTCCTGCCGGCAAGAGCAAGCGACCGCGACTCGACTTCCAACAGTTCTTCTTGGCGAGTGAATCCGACTGGGATTTTTCGGGTAATTAATTGCATAAGGTTAACGGTTTGTATACAAGAATGCGAACCTGTCCTGGTTGATGGGCAAGATTCCCGGGAATTACAGCAATAGCAGTGAAAGGACAGCAGTCATGGTCGGCACATCGAAGTTCATTTTCGCATCGGGCAACAAGATAGCCAATATCGTTGTGGAGTCCGGCGAGGCGATGGACTGGCAATCGGCGAAGATACTTGCTGAAAGGGTCGAGCAAATCGGCGGCAGTGCCCCGCCGGTCCTTGACAGTCCGCGCCGCGCGGCGGCCAGCGTGGTGTACCTCGGTGTTCTGGACCAATCGCCCGCAATTCGGAGCATCCTGAACCAGGAAAGGATACTCATCACCGATACCGACCAGGCGGACT
>DAOVLV010000090.1 GCA_030631085.1 Planctomycetales bacterium
CGCCTGATTGCTACGTTATGGTCTTTGAGGAATAAAACAGAGTGTTTTCACGGATTATGATAGCCAATCGCGGCGAAATTGCGCTGCGGATTATTCGCGCCTGCAAGGAACTTGGCATCGAGGCGGTAGCGGTTTTCAGCGAGGCCGACCGCGACGCCGGTTACCTGCGCCTAGCTGACGACCGCATTTGCATAGGTCCCGCCACCGCGATTGACAGTTACCTGAATATTCCGCGAATCATTGCCGCTGCCGAACTCGCCGACGTACAGGCAATTCATCCCGGATACGGTTTCCTGGCCGAAAATGCGCATTTCGCGGAGGTCTGCCGGAGTTGCCGGATAGAGTTCATCGGTCCGAGCGTCAAGAGTATGCAGTTGCTGGGCGACAAGATTCGCGCCAAGGAATTGGCGAGGTCGGTCAAAGTCCCAACAGCGCCCGACAGCAACGGGGTCGTGGAAACGGCGGAGGACGCCGTAAGCATTGCCGAAAAAATAGGGTATCCGGTGGTGCTGAAGGCGTCAGCGGGCGGAGGCGGACGAGGAATACGTTTCGCGCATAATCAGGCCACCCTGAAATCGCTCTTCAAACAGGCGCAGAGAGAGGCAGAGATAAGTTTCAAAGACGGCCGGCTTTATATGGAAAAGTGCATCGAGAATTTCCGCCATATAGAGGTGCAGATTCTCGGCGACATGAGCGGAAACATCGTCCACCTCTTCGAGCGGGAATGTTCCCTCCAGCGACGACAGCAAAAAGTCATAGAGGAAACCCCCGCGCCGAACCTGGACGCGAAAATGCGAGAGGAAATCTGCGAAGCGGCGGTACGCCTGGTCAAAGCGGTCGATTATCACAATGCCGGAACAGTCGAGTTTATGCTCGATGAAGAGAACCATAAGTTCTATTTCATGGAGGTCAATACACGCATCCAGGTTGAGCATCCCATCACCGAAATGGTAACGGGGCAAGACCTGCTCAAATGGCAATTGAAACTGGCAGCCGGTGAATCACTGGACTTACAACAGCGCGATATCGTCCAGTCCGGGCACTCGATTGAATGCCGCATCAACGCCGAAGACCCTGCCCACGATTTCCGCCCGTCACCGGGACGAATCGAAGCCTTCAACCCGCCCGGAGGACTCGGCGTAAGATGGGACAGCCACGTTTATCAGGGGTATGAAATCCCCACCAATTACGACAGCCTTATCGGGAAATTAATCGTCCACGGTCAAAACCGTGACGAATCTATAGCCAAAATGCGCAGAGCATTGGAGGAATTCCTTATATACCCGACCAGGACCACCGCCGGACTCTGCCGCGACATTTTAAACCATCAGGCTTTTCAACAAGGACTTTACAACACAGCCTTTATCGAACGGGAAATGCTTCCCGGTTAGGGAGTGGAAAGAAATACACATGGGTAAAACAACGAGGAAAAACGCGGTCGTCGGCCAATCCGGCGGACCGACCGCCGTGATAAACCAATCGCTCGTCGGAGTCATTGAAACCGTTGCCCAATATGGCGAAATCGACCGACTTTTCGGCGCACGCTACGGCGTGAGAGGAATTATCGAAAACAATTTCATCGAACTGAACGGGCTGGACGCAGACCGGCTCGAACGAGTCGCAGATACGCCTTGTGCAGCCCTCGGCTCGACACGCGACAAAGTGGACGAAGAATACTGCCGGAAAATCTTCAACGCTTTCGCCGCAAATGACGTACGGTACTTCTTTTACATCGGCGGAAACGATTCCGCCGACACCGCCAGGACCGTCAGCGAAATGGCCGACGAGGCGGATTACGAACTTCGCGTCTTTCACATTCCCAAGACAATCGACAACGACCTGCGTGTAACGGACCACTGTCCGGGTTACGGTTCAGCCGCCCGCTTCGTTACGCACGCAATAGTAGGCGACGGAATGGACAACGCATCGCTGCCCGGAATAAAAGTCGATGTGATTATGGGGCGGAACGCCGGTTGGCTGACGGCATCGAGCATGCTCGCCCGACGCGACGAAGACGACGCGCCGCACCTGATCTATGTGCCCGAAGCGCCGCTTTCCGAGGAGCAGTTCGTCAGCGACGTAGCGGAAGTCTATGGCCGACTGGGCCGATGCCTGGTGGTCGTCTCTGAAGGAATCGTGGACGAATACGGTAAAAGCTGGAACGAACAGATAGTCAGAATGGCTCACGGCGCAGAAGTCGAACGGGACGGACACGGAAACCTGCAACTCTCCGGAAGCGGGATGCTGGGCGATTGCATCGCCAACTTCGCCAAGACCGAAGTGGCGGCAAGATTCGGTAAAAAGAAACTTCGCGTCCGCGCAGACACTTTCGGTTACCTGCAGCGGAGTTATCCTGATTCCGTCTCTCCGGTGGACCGCGACGAGGCGCGCCTTGCCGGTCGAAAGGCCGTCGAATACGCCGCAGACGGTCAGCCCAGCGGATCGGTGGCGTTCAGGCGGACGGGAAACGGCGACAATTACGCCATCGAATGTTTCCGCGCGGAACTGCAAGACGTCGCACGCATAACCAAGCCGCTCCCATCCAAGTACATCAACGACGCCGGTAACAACATCACCGAAGAATTTCGCGATTACGTCGCGCCGCTAATCGGCGAACTGCCGGTCATCGGAAAACTGTAGAAAAACTGTAGGCTGGGACGAAGCCCCACCTTTTTTCTCGAACGGAAAAAGGTGGGGCTTCGTCCCAACCTACGGGTTTCATATGCCGTAGCGACGACCCTCGTCGAGCATGACGAGGTAATTGTCCAACGGGACGTAGTTGGCGACGGAATTACCCGTGCCCAGGCAGTAGCCCCCGCCGGGCATGCACACGTCGAGCGTTTCGCGGACACGCTTTCGAATGGCTTGTTCGTCGGACCGGCAGAGGAAGTCCAAATCGATCCCGCCAAGCAGGGCGATGCGGTCGCCATAGGAGGCCTTGGCTTCAGTTACGGGTTCAATGACGTCTTCAAAACTATGCCTGGCGTCTATCTTCACGTCGTCGATCAGGTCGGGCATGATTTCACGAATGTTCCCGCACGAGTGAAGCAGGTACAATCGACCGGCCTGGTGGGCCATCTCGGCCAGGACCTTGTGCCCGGGCAGGACGAACTCGCGCAGGTCGTCCGGCGAGATGAGCGTGCCGGTCTTAAAACCCATGTCGTCGCTGCCCAGGACGGTCTTGACGCGGTTGAACTGAACCAGTCGGCGAATCACCCCACAAAAAATCTCTCGCAGTTTGTCGGCGATGGCTACAACCAGATCGCGGTTATCAGATAAGGCAAAGCACAGCGTTTCATATCCCATCAGCGCGCTGAGGTACTCGGCGAAATGTCCCCGGCTGTGCCCGATCAAGCACATCTCGTCGGGAAGGTTCTTCTCGTACCATACCAGCGAGCGATCCGAAATCGTCGCTATGTCAGGCCAGGGATATTTTTCGAACTCCTCCCACGACGTAATCGGCCCGCTGTGCTCGTCCTGGAATACCCGCCCGCCCCGACGCGCCAGTTCGGCAGTGTCGGCCGCTGTAACATACTGGCCGAGCATTTCTAATTCCAACCCCGCCATGACGTAATCGTATCCGAGGAATCGCCGTATGGCGATTTGACGCTTCTCGGCGAAGTACGGATCGTCCTCGCTAAGCCCTGCCGTCAGGTCGAACCGCTTGCAGACGGCCTCCTGAATTTCATCGTCTATCCAGAATTCCAGGTAATGGACGCGCTGCGGCGTTCCTTCGCGACGAAGGTTTGCCAGAAACGCCTCGGCGTCCGGTTCGACTTTCCTGGTGAATTCGATCATGGCTGATTTTCTCCCTTGACCTGGTAATAATCCTTATCGTTCCGGCGTTCGGGGATGATTTTACCTTCCTCGGTAAGTTGGCCGACCAATTTGGCGACCTCCCAGCGGTGACAATTCAGTCCTTCGGCTACATCATCGATGGTGCAGGGTCTGCGGGCCAGCATAGCGAGAATATCGTCGCGGCTAACCGCTCCGGCCCGTTCGGCCGGTAAGGCATGTGTGGCAATCACGCTGGTATTCGGGCCCAGGATTTTGCAGAGGTGATCAAGTCTTTCGGCATCCACCGCGCGCGCGTATTCCTCCGCCGGCGGACGCGTGGCGGTATTAATCTCAATGTGGTCGAAACCGATTTCGTCGATAATCGCTTTAATCTTGCGAACCTGCGATTCGCTGTCGTTTATCCCGGCTACGAGAAATACCTCCAGGCTCATCCGCCCGTCGAATTCCCGCCCAAAATCCTTCAGCCCCCCCACCAGCGACTCGAAAGTAATTCCCGCACAAGGCCGATTGATTTTCTCGAATGTCTCGGCATCGCCGGCGTCCAGCGACGGCACGACCAGATTAACCTGCGCCAAGGCGGAACGAACCTCCGGCTCCGGAAGCAGTGCGCTGTTGGTGATTACCGCCAGAGGGATGTCGGTCATTTCCTTCACTGCCGAAACGATTCGCCCCAGGTCCTTGTGCAGCGTCGGTTCGCCCGAACCGGCCAGCGTGATATAGTCGCAAACCAGTCCTGAAGCCAATTTGTCAGCCAATTCCGCCAGTATTTCATCGGTCGGCACATAGACGTCTCGGCGGAGCGTATGAATTGTCGTCCGCCCCAGTTGGCAATAGACGCAATCGAACGGGCAGACCTTGAAAGGCACAAGGTCCAGGCCAAGGCTCCGCCCAAGCCGACGCGACGGCACAGGGCCATAAAGATGTTTGTATCGTTTTTCGGTCATTTTTTACTCGTAGGCTGGGACGGAGCGACGCGGAGTCCCACCTTTTTTCGGGGATCGCCGGGACTGCGCTTCGCTACGTCCCGGCCTACAGGTGGTTTTCCAAGCCGCTTACGGGTGTCGGCTTGTATTTCTACCATTCGCCTGTGAACGTCGGCGAGGAATTCGTCGGCCTGCATCTGCTGGACTTCGTCCCGGTGCAAAGGCCTTCCATAGACTACCACAATTTGGCTCAATATTGAAAACAGAGGCTGGGTTCGAGGCCAGGCCTCGAATGCGCCTACAATCACTACCGGCACGACCCACTCCGCCGCCCGGCGTGCGAGCATCGATACGCCCGGCGCAAAAGAACCAATCGAGCCGTCGTGAGTCCGCGTCCCTTCGGGAAAGACAACCAACTGCCCACCGGCACGCAACCGGCGAAGCGCCTCCTTCAATGCGCCCGTATCGGCGGTGGCTCGCTTGACCGGAAAGGCCTTAACCGAGGCAATCCACGCCCCGAAGATCGGGATGCGAAACAATCCCTCCCTGGCCATGAAATTCACAGGCCTCTTCAACGACAGGCTCATAATGGCTGGGTCGAGGTAACTCTGGTGGTTGCAGATGTACAGCACCGGGCCGGTCGTCGGCTCGTAGTGGCGGTTAAATACCCGCAGTTGCCAGAAGGGAATCGCGAACATTCCGAAAGCGAACCGGCAGAAGCGATACCACAGGTTCGGCTTCGGAACGCCTTCGGGCAGCGACCACGTACCAAACTGCTGATTGGGATGACTCGGTAAACCTTTCATTGTGCTGACCTTACCTGGCGAAGTAATTCCGCCGTTACATCTTCTATGTTCATCTCGGTTGTGTCTATTACGACGGCTCCGTCGGGTTTTATCAGCGGCGCGACAGGGCGGGTGCTGTCGCGTTCGTCGCGGGTGCGAATTGCCCGGAGAACCTGCTCGTAATCGGCGTCCGGCATCTCGTCGCAACGCCGACGCGCGCGGACTTCGCAGGAAGCGTCCAGGTAAAATTTGACGTCGGCATCGGGAAAAACGACCGAACCCTGGTCCCTGCCCTCTGCCACGAAACCGCCCGATTCGCCGACAAGTTCAGCCCCCATCCGCCGCTGCATCGCTACCAGCACATCGCGGACACCTGTTAAGCAGGCGACGTAATGGGAGTTATCGGAAACATCGGCTGTGCGTATCTCACGCGAAACGTCCTCGCCATCGAGAGTTACACGAAGATTACCGTCGGTATAACCCATCTTGATGTCTATCCTGCCAACCATATCGATCAGGGCGGATTCGTCCTCAAGGTCGATTCCCGCTCGCAGGGCAGCCAGCGTAACCGCCCGATACGTCGCGCCCGTGTCCAGGTGCGCGATGCCCAACGCCTTAGCCAATTCTTTCGCAGCCGTGCTTTTACCCGAACCGGCGGGGCCGTCTATGGT
The DNA here is from genome assembly GCA_030631085.1 of Planctomycetales bacterium. GTDB lineage: Bacteria > Planctomycetota > Phycisphaerae > SM23-33 > SM23-33 > JAUWNJ01. The sequence continues at coordinate 6,178 of DAOVLV010000090.1, forward strand.
GATAATCATGCCGGATTTATACCTTACTTTCGACCGATAGTGTAGCGCGAGTAACATTATCTGTGTGTTTGAGCGTGCGGCAGTGGTATAATGAATATCAAGGAGTAACAGATGCGATACAAGGTTGTGTTAAGCAAAAATGAGGACGGATGGTCTGTTCATTGTCCGGCTCTTCGCGGATGTTGGAGCCAGGGCGCTACCGAAGCGGAGGCGATGGAGAACATTCGCAGCGCGATCGAAGAGTACATATCGGCCATCGACGAGATGACAACATGAGATAGATCATGAAAGAGATATTGATTGGCTCGGTGTTGATGTTGGCGCTCGTCGGCTGCGACGAGAAGAATAAGGATGCCCGGTCGCAGGCGGACAAGCCCCAATCGCAACTGACGCGGAACCAAGCCGGTAAGATACTCGACGACCTTCCGGAGATCGTCAAATGGTCCAACGATGTCAGGAACGCTTCGGGGGACAAGGCTGTGCCCGTCTGTAAGGTTGATCGCACACCAGTCGATTGCGAAGCCGACGGCGAAGCACCCGCGTGGATATTCAAGTTTGAACAGTCATACAAGAACCGCACCATCCTCTGGCAGCGATTCAGAGTCGATGCCGTCAGCGGAGACGTAACAATCTGGAACCCGTACAAGGGCAAATTCGTCCCCCTTTCCGAGTGGAGAAAATAAATTGCGTTCAAAAGACAGGTTGCTTTACCCGGTAGATAAAGGGGTATTGGCGTGACATCTGCGGTAAATCGGGGCGAATTCGAGGTGAAATTTCCGCTGGGGTCTTTTGTACCGGAGCGTGACGGCGCGAAGACCGTCGCCG
>DAOVLV010000198.1 GCA_030631085.1 Planctomycetales bacterium
GGGCGGCAATGGCGACACTGCCACCAACCAGCAGACCGCCGGCCAACAGACCTCGATTCGGTGGCGGTGGTTGTGCCTGTGCCTGGGGCTGATCGGGCGTAATACCGATCTTGGTTTCGGCGGTGGTTGTCATGGCTTCGATCTTACCCGTCAGCGCCCGCGCCAGCCGCTGGAACGGCGAAACAATCGCCTCGCCGAGACTTATCGGGTTCTCGATAATCTCGACGATCCGCGCGTCCGATTCGCATCCCGCAACATCTTCAAACATGCCACGCTTGCCGACGCACAGGTTGCCTTTCCCGTCGGAGGTAACGGAAGTGGCGATTTCGTATTTTTCCCGCCCGCCGCCGGGGGCGATCTCGGCGTAAAGAACGAACATATTTCCCGTTCGGGCGATTTCACTGTGCGCGGCGCGGTCGCCGACCTTCACGGAGAAGTTGAACCGCCGCCCGTCCATCACCAGCGTTCCCATCTCGAACACCGCCCGGCTGGCTGGGTCGTACAAGTGCGGGAAACTGACGAAATTATTCGCCAGCATCAGCAGATGCGCCTGGTAGAGGATAAGTTTCTCCAACAGGTCGATTCCGTCGGTTTCGCTCCCAGCGTTCGATTTGAACCGGCGAACCTGTTCGAGCGTTATTTCTTCCGCTTCCGAAAGGCCCAGACCGGCGAGGATTTTGGAGGCGGATTCGCGGATTTGAGCGCCTTCGGGGCTGTCGGTATTAATCGCATCAAGACGGAGCGTAGTGGCCTCTTCCGTTACGCCGCTCATATCGCGAAGATTCACCAGCAGCCAGACAATGGCGTCTTTGACCTCGAAGCACATAAGCCGGCCGTTGTTGTCGGTATCCACCAGTTTCAGGAATGTCGCATCGCAGTTAATCGCCTCAATCGGCGCGCCGGTGGCGACCCAGTGCGCCTCGTCGAGTTCAAGCACAGCCGCCAAATCCTCGGCAGAGGCGATCATGAGATGCCGACACCGCCCGAAGCGTTGAAAAGTCATGTTGTGATAATCAGGCATTGCAAATACCCTTGGCAGGAATGATGCTACCGGCCCGAAAAAGGCAAGTCAACGACCGATCGGAAATCCGTGCTTCAAAAGCGTCTCAATACTGGCCGTGGTCGGTCCATGCCTGGATCATGGCGCGGTAGTTTTCGAGAGGCACTTCCGGCAAGAGGGCGTTAGAGGCTCCGAGCACCAGGCCGCCGCCGTCCTTGCAGGTTTCCAGCAGGTCGCGCGTGGCGTCATAGACCGCCTCCGGCGTGCCGGTCAGCAGCAGGCCGCAATCAACATTCCCGCACAGGCACAGCCGGTCGCCGACCTGGTCCTTGGTCGTGCGCATGTCCATGCCGGCTGTCGGGTCAATCGCATCGAGGGCATGGACGCCGCTATCGGCAATGCCCTCGATGCAGGGCATGAGGTTCCCGTCAGAGTGGACGATGGCGTAGGCCCCCAAAGCCCTGACCTCCTCGGCCCACTTGCGCATGTAGGGCAGGATGAATCGGTCCATCTGTTCGGGGCTGAAGAACGGGCCGTGGTTGGTGGCGAGGTCGCTGGCGATCATCAGCACATCGGCGCCGCAGTCCCGAAGCCGGCGGACATTGGCTAGCCCGCCTTCAAACTCTTTCCTGACCCGCTCGTCGATCTCTTCAGGCGCGTCAAACAGTTTGTATGAAAACTCAACATACTCGGTTGCCTCCGGCATGCCTATCACCCCTCCGCTGGTGGAGACCAGCATCACGTCCGGCGGGGCCATCTCGCGCAGGACTTCGACCTGCCGAAAACGCATGTCTCCGGGAAGGCAATAATACGCCAGTTGCCCCGGCGACTGGTGCCAGTATCCGCCGGGGGTGGTAATGGCTGCGTGGTGCATCTCGTCGGCGACCGACAGGATAATCTCGGCATTGGTATGCAGCGCGTTTTCCTGCTCGGCGGCGGAAAGGGCCTCGAACTCCTTGCCCAGAATCACGTGCCGTCCAGACGCGCCGTCCCACGCCTGGAATTCCAGTTCCCAGATGGGCACCGCTTCGGCCGGCTGGCGATTCTCAAGTGCTGCAATCATGTCGTCTTTTTTGCTCATGGCAGGGAATGCTATCAGCCCCGAAAAGCCCTGTCAACAACCGGTACATGGCGGCGGCTCAACAAGCGGGCATTTCGCTTACTTTCCAGTCTTCATCGACCCACAGTGCGATGATTTCTGTGTCGCTGAAATGTTCCTTCAGGAAGGCGACGGCGGTGCGGGTTTGGGAGTCCTGGTCGTCCTTGCCGGCGGGGTTTCCGGCGCAATCGTGATGGCCAACCATGGCGATACCCTTCGAGCCGTGCTGGTTGACGGAAATCCCGACGCGGTGCAGTATGGACTCGACGGTATTCTTCTCTGCCTGTTCGGAGAGGATGCGATTAGGCCCCGGATCGGTGATGGCGTCCACGTATTCGGCGTCGAAACGCTTCTGGAGGAAATGGATTATCGGAAGTTGCACTCTTCCGTCCATGCAATTAATGGCTGTGCAGAAACTCATTGAATCTCCTTTCTAAACAGTAGGCTGGGCCGGGTAGGCCCACATTTTCTTGCTGCGTCGTGTTCTCATAGAGAAAAGGTGGGCCTACCCGGCCCAGCCTACTTTCTACTCACCGAATGCTTCATGATACCACTCGAGCATTTCGTTGTCGCTTATGGCGGTGGTTCTTCCGGATTCGTATTCAGCCTCGACGCGGTCGCGTATTGCCAGCAGCCGAGAGTCGTCCTTGGCGACGTCCAGGTCGAAATGCTGTTCGATCCAGTGTTTTATCCCAGCCGCTCCGCTTTTATCGGTAATGGCGACGCTGGCGGCTCGACCAAGTAGTTTCTGCGTGTCGAAGCAGTTGTATATCTCTTCGCTTTTGAGCAGACCGTCGGCGTGGATACCGGCCCGTGTAACGTTGAAATCCCGCCCGACCAGCGGGAAGTTATGCGGGAGTACGTGGTCGATTTCGTCGGCGAAGTATTCGGCGATTTCGGTGATAACGGCGTAATCGACGCCGGGGGTATGTTCGCCGTTGAATTGGGCGGCCTCGATTACCATCGCCTCGACGGGCGTGTTTCCGGTTCGCTCTCCGGTTCCCAACAGTGCGCCGTTGCACCCGGCACAGCCATAGAGCCATGCCGTTATGGGATTGACGACAACTTTGTGGAAGTCATTGTGCCCGTGCCACTCCATCAGTTCGCCCGGAACACCGGCATCGTGAATCAATCCGTGTATAAGTTTCGGTACGCTTCGTGGCAGGGCTGCTTCGGCCCAGGGCACGCCGAAACCGAGCGTATCGCACAGGCGGATTTTCACGTCCCTGCCGTACTGTTCGCGCAGTTTCATTAACTCTATGGCGAACGGGACCACGAATCCGTAAAAGTCCGCCCGCGTGATGTCCTCGAAGTGGCATCGCGGCGTAATACCGGCGTCGAGGGCGGCCTTGACGATGTCCAGGTAAATTTCCATCGCCTGCTTACGGTTCTTTTTAAGTTTCAGGAAAATGTGATAATCGCTGCACGAGACCAGGATTCCCGTCTCGGTGAGTCCCATGTCTTTTACGAGTTTGAAGTCGCTTTTGACTGCTCGAATCCATCCGGTAACGTGCGGAAACTCGAATCCAAGTTCGCGGCACTTATCAACGGCCTGGCGGTCGCGCCTGGAGTAGAGGAAAAACTCACTGGCCTGGATCAGTCCGTTGCCACCGTCGAGTTTGTGCATCAGCGTGTATATATCGACGATCTGCTGGGCCGTATATGGCGGGCGTGCTTGTTGACCGTCGCGGAATGTCGTGTCTGTTATCCAGACCTTCGGCGCACGGTTCATCGGAACGCTCTTTCCGTCGAACGGCATTCGAGGCAATTCGGTGTACGGAAAGATGTCGCGATAAAGATTAGGTTCATCGACATCCTGAAGCGGGTATTTTGCGTTATTAGACACTGCGCATATTTCCTTTCGGTTCGGGTTTCAGTTATCCAGGTTGTAGCGATACGTAGTATCCCTTTGGGAAGCGGAAACTCGCCGTGGCGAGGGATACATCCGGGAACTGTATCCGAAACATGATAACGGATTTTGTAATCAAACGCAAATATACATGTTTTGCTAAAAGATAGTTCGTAGGGCAGGCCGAAGCGACACGTAGTGTTCCTACGGGAAGCGGAGTCCACCTTATCTGTTACAAAGAATATTGAATAATGAACCCTGGCACGCCTGCCGTGCCAGGGTTCGATATTCAACATTTTCTTTTCCTGGTACTACCGACTACCGGCTACCAGTTCGATTGCTTCGGGGTATGCGATGCATTCCTGCTCGAAGACGCGGGCTGCCAGCGTGTCGGGTGTGTCGCCGTCGAGGATCGGAACGCATTTCTGGACGATAATCAGGCCATGGTCGTATTCGTTATCTACAAGGTGGACCGTACAACCGGAGACCTTGCAACCGGCGGCCAGCACGGCTTCGTGGACGTGCCGGCCATACATCCCGTGCCCGCCGAAACTCGGAAGCAGGGCGGGGTGAATGTTCAACACACGTCCTTCGTATTTCGGGGGGATTTTCCAGAACGAAAGGAACCCCGCCTGAATAACCAAGTCCACCTCGGCTGCGTCGAGTAATTCGACAATCGCAGCCGAGTAGGTTTCTGTATCCGGCATTTCCTTGTACGGGACGATGTGGACTTCCAGCCCGGCATTCCGCGAGCGTTCGACGCCTTTGCAATCCCGGCTGGCGATAACGACAGCCACCTCGGCCGATAACTTGCCGGCCTGGATATATTCCAGGATGTTCAACAGCGTCCTGCCGCCACCGGAAAGCAGAACACCCAGACGAAGTTTTTTGGCTCGGGATTTACTCATTTTCTTTCGGCTGCGGATTGTCCTGTGTTTTCGCCGCTTCCTTTGCGATTCGAC
>DAOVLV010000281.1 GCA_030631085.1 Planctomycetales bacterium
CGGATACGCTCCACGTCGTTGCGATTCCGGTCGTCGGCGTCCATGGCTTTGAGCAGTAAATCGGCGTATCCCTGAATAATGGCGAGCATGTTGTTGAAGTCGTGGGCTATTCCGCCGGCCAAGCGACCGATTGCCTCCATTTTTACCGCCTGGCGAAGTTGCTCCTGAAGTTCGGCTTTTTCTTCTTCCGCACGTTTGCGATCCGTTATATCGCGGTCAATGCCGATGATGTGATACTTATCGCCCACTTTATGAGGGGTAGCGATCCATTCGTAGTAGTTTTCCTTTCCGTCCGGCCGATTCCAGCATGACATGCCCATTGACGGCAGACCTTTGAGGGTCTGTTCGTGGAACGGTTGGCTGTAACATTCGAGCTCGTGGGCGAAGCGATTGAGGTCGTCGGTCGCCATCAGTTCTTCCCTGCTCCTGCCCGACATTTCGACGTAGCAGTCGTTGCACATTACAAGCCGACGCAGGTGTGTCTTCGGATCGTATTCGGCAATGTTGATACCGTCGGAGGTGTTCTCCAGTATCAGCCGCAATCGTCTCTCGTTTTCCCGCAGGGCCTTTTCGGCCTCCTTACGCTCACTGATGTCCCGCACCAACGCCATCAGATGGTCCTTGCCCTTGAATGTGAAGGACGTGCCACGAATCTCGATGTCAAAGGCTGAACCGTCCTTGCGAACATCAACGGACTCGGCGAAGAATTGCCCTGTGGCTTTGACCTGTTTCTTGAAGTTGTCGAACAGGTGGTAATATTCCGGGTGGACGATGTCTTTGCCGCTCAACCCAATCATCTCGTCGTAGGAGTATCCGTACGTCGCGCACGCGGCAGGATTGGCCTCCACTATGGTCCCCTCGAAATCAAAGATAAGCAGGGCGTCCGCAGCCGATTCGAATACCGCCCGGTATTGTTTCTCGCTTTGGCGCAGCGATTCTTCGGCCTGCTTGCGCTCGGTAATATCCAGGGCCAGGCCGTCCCATGCGACGTCGCCGTCAGCCATTGCCTGCGGACGGGCAATGACACGAATAAACTCTATCTTTGTGAACTGCGTATTCAGGCGCACTTCCCAGTCAATCGGCTCAAGTTTTCCGCTTGCCGCGACGGTCATCTCCTTGAATTGCTCGAGGTAATCGGGGTGTATCACTACCTGGAGGAGTTCCGGCTGAACGGACATTTCTTCGGCTCCGTACAACCCGAATTTGCGTGCGCTCGGGCTTATGTAGGGAAGGGTTATGCTTCCGTCTTTGTGGACAATCGCCCGGAAAAGGATACCCGGAACATTCTCCGCCATTGTGGCAAATTTTCGCTGGCTTTCCTGCAACGATTCTTCGGCCTGCTTGCGGGCGGTAACATCGCGTGCGATTCCGCAAAGCCCGATAATCTCGCCGGAACTGTCGCGCATCGGCACCTTGACGACATGAAATGTGTGCGGCGATCCACACACCGGCTTGGTGTCTTCTTCTTCTATGATTTCACCGGCAAGGACGCGGGAATCCATTTCGGCAACGTGCCGCCCGGCCTCTTCCCCGAAAAGTTCTGCATCAGTCTTTCCGACCAGTTCCGATTCCGGAAGATCGAAAAGCCCTTCCATGGCCGGATTGACCTGAACGTATCTCAACTCGCGGTCCTTGATAAAAATGGAGTCCTGGGCCGTCTCGAAAATTGCCCGGAAGCGTTCCTCACTTTTTCTCAGATATTCCTCCGCCCGCTTACGTTCTGTGATGTCTTGCCCCTGGGCAACGGTGGCGACCAGCGTTTCGGCATCCTCGGAATAGATATTAGCGGAGTTCCACAACCCAACGCGTACCTGACCGTCTTTGTGGAGAATGGGAATTTCAACATTATCCCAGAATTGCCCTTTTGCAGTGCTTTCGATTTTCCGGAGCGATTCGGAGCGACTTTCAGAAGGGAACAACGCATCCAGGGAGCCTTCGAGCATCTCGGCCTCATGCCGCCCGCTCATCTGTTCAAAGGCTTTGTTGAAAATAGCTATCTTCCTGTCCGGATCCCAGACGATGATGGGGGCATTGGCGTATTTGATCAGGTTAGTCAGATAATCGCTGGTTTCTTTCAGTTCCCTGGTACGAATTTGTACCTGGTGCGCCAACCGGCGCGCCCACCGACTGGAAATCGCCAGAAGCAAAACTCCCCCCTCTACCAGAACAAATATGACAAAGCCCAGCGTGTAAAGTTCGAAACGTTTGCTCGCGCGAATGACTTCTTCAACTTCACTGACAGGGGCGCACACCGCCACCGACCAGACCTTGTTGTCAATGCGAACGGGCGCATAGGCGATTAATTTTTCGACTTGTCCTTCTTTACCCTTACCCCGGTTATGTGCCGCAAAGTAGCGACCCAACCCTTCCTGTCCAGCCAGCATTTTCCGCTGGATCTGATTAATTGCCTTGTGGGAAATATCGGGATTTCGCTCGGACCGTGCTTCAAATGCATTATGACCGACGAAACCTTTCTCGTAATGCGACAGGAAAACACCCCTGTCGTCCAGCAGCCAGGCGTAACCGGTCTTGCCCGATACGATGGGACGGATGAGGTTTCGGCCAATCAGGCCTGGATCTATTGATCCGACAAGAACTCCGCAAAACCTGTCCGGGTCCGGTTTGATTGGACTGGGCTGTGTTGTAGTAACGCCGGTCCCTTTGATCGCTTCAGTTTCGGGTGTCGAATAGATTGCAACGGCAACTCTGATCCGGGTCTCGCCCCGCTCGTTGGTAATCACGTGAACGCCGGTGCGTCCGTTTTTTGCAGTTTCCCGAAAGAAGGCATCCTCGCTGTAACTCCTGCCGATTAAATCCTTCCGCCAGTCATGGTTGGGATAAATGAAGCGCAGCACGCCGTCTTTGTCCAGTAGTCGCAGAGAGGTCCTCGTGGGGAAGCCCCAATACGTATGCTCCATACACTGCAAGCATTTGGGGTCCATTTGCTGGAATTGGGACATTCTTGCCAGCGACTGCAATCCGATGCTCAATTCCTTGAAGTACGATTCGACTCCCCTCGCAGCCGATTGGGCGAGTATCAACTGCTGCTGATTGAACTGTTCCGTGGCAAGCCTTCTCGTCTCGCGGAAAGTCCGATTACCGAGAAAAATCGTTACTCCGACCGCAGCGGCTGTGGCGACAACAATAAGAACTTGCAGCCAAACCAGCGGGCGTTTGGCGTTTTCTCGTGTGATAGGTTCTGTTTTCATAATATCATCGCCGTACCGGCGACGGCTAAACGGAATTTGTTACTCACCATTATTTCGTGCCGTCTGGAAGATAGCAAGGCAGTGCTTCAGCAGCGGTTCCATTTCGCCCAGAGGCCACTGGCTTGCAGCGTCGGATTGGGCGTTATCCGGGTCCGGATGGGTCTCGATGAACAGCGCGTCGGCTCCGGCGGCGACCACGGCGGCGGAAAGGGTCGGAACGAACTGCCTCTGCCCGCCGGTGATGCTTCCGCTACCGGGCTGTTGGATCGAATGGGTCGCGTCGAAAACCACTGGAGCGAATTCACGCATGATGGGAATCGCCCTCATATCGTTAACCAGCAGGTCATACCCGAAAGTCGTACCGCGCTCGGTCAGCATGACGTTGTCGTTTCCAGTTGAGCGTACCTTCTCGGCTGCGAAACGCATATTTCCCGGCGACATGAACTGACCCTTCTTGACATTGACGGCCTTGCCCGTCTTACCGGCGGCGATGAGTAAATCTGTCTGGCGACACAGGAAAGCGGGAATCTGGAGGCAGTCGAGCACCTCGCCGGCAACTGACGCCTGGCCGGCGTTATGCACGTCTGAAATCACCGGAACGCCGATTTTTTCGCGTACAGCCGCCAGCCATTC
>DAOVLV010000349.1 GCA_030631085.1 Planctomycetales bacterium
GAAGGCGCGCTGAAACTCAAGGAAATCAGTTACATTCACGCCGAGGGACTACCGGCTGCCGAGATGAAGCACGGGCCTATCGCACTGATAACCGAAGGGATGCCCGTGGTTGTCGTAGCCCCTCGATGCGAGACTTATGACAAGATTATCGGAAACATCGAGGAAGTTCGCGCCCGTGGCGGGGCGGTCATCGCAGTGGCCACCGAAGGCGACGACCGCATCGCTCAATATGCTGAGCACGTTTTCTACATCCCCGATTGCCCGCCCGCGCTCCAGCCTCTGCTTACCGTCGTACCGCTGCAACTACTCGCATATCACGCAGCCGTCGCCCGTGGCTGCAACGTCGATAAGCCAAGAAATCTCGCAAAGTCAGTTACGGTTGAATGATTGCGGATTGCGGATTTTTTTCGGATTCAGTGCACAAAGCAAAATGGAATAGCGTCAAAAGCGACAGCGCAGCCCGCAAGCGCAAACCCTTGCTCTCGTCCGCTCCCCGCCGCAGAAAACTCGCGGACAAAAACCGGGCAACCCTTCGGACATTGACTGATAAAAAATTGTTAAGCCTTTAATTTTCGCGGTATCGCGTCGTAGTTTTATCACTTTGTTTTTTCCCTGTTGAGATCCCCTAAAACCGTTATTTTACCGGCCTTTCCCGCTCTTTTTCGCCTTTTTTCACTTTTAAACGCAGACGTTTCTAAGGACAGTCTACGCACAGAATCGCAAATAGGTGCAATAACTTGAGCTTAATATCGTAATAGTAATTGGTAGCTTTGCTCATAGCTGCTCAAACGGTTCTTGTGTGTCACACAAACTGCTCGGAAAGGAACCATGCTTTCTTTTCCGGCCGAAGTCGGTCAACTGTCGTAATACATATGGAACTCGTGCGGATGTGGCCGCAGTGCCATCTCCTGGAGTTCCTCCTCTCTTTTCCATGTAATCCAGCCTTGAACCAGATCGTCTGTGAAGACGCCGCCTTCGGTGAGGAACTTGTGGTCGGCCTCGAGCGCGTCAATGGCCTCTTCCAGCGATTTAGGGGTGTGGCGATGCTTCGCCAGTTCGTCAGCGTCCATCTCGTAGATGTCCACATCGAGCGGTTTGCCCGGATCGGTTTTGTTTTTGGCGCCGTCGATGGCGGCCATCAGCATCGCCGTCCACGCCAGATACCCGTTTGCGGTCGGATCGGGGCAGCGGAACTCCATCCGTTTGGCCTTTGGATTTTGCGAGTACATGGGAATGCGGATGCCCGCTGAACGGTTTCTCGCCGACATCACAAGATTGACCGGCGCTTCAAAGCCAGGCACCAGACGACGGTAACTGTTGGTCGTCGGAGCCGCAAACGCCAGCAGCGCAGGCGCGTGGGCCAGGACGCCACCGATGCAATGCAACGCCAGTTCACTCATACCCGCATAGCCTTCACCGGCGAACAGCGGCTTGCCGTCTTTCCACAGCGATAAGTGTGTGTGCATGCCGCTGCCGTTGTCCTCAAAGATCGGCTTGGGCATAAACGTTACCGTCTTGCCGTGGCGTTTGGCGACGTTCTTTACGATGTACTTGAACCACATGAACTGGTCGGCCATCTTTACGAGCGGCTCGAACTTCATGTCGATTTCGGACTGTCCTGCCGTGCCCACTTCGTGGTGATGCGCCTCGACAACGATACCTATCTTCTCCATTTCGTCGCTCATCTCGCCGCGCATGTCGTGGTAGGTGTCGGTCGGGCTGACCGGGAAGTACCCGCCCTTGTAGCTCGGTTTGTATCCGAGGTTAGGCTCTTCGAATCGGGCGGTGTTCCACGCGCCTTCGGCCGAGTCGATCTTGTAATATCCGGTGTGCTGGTTCTGCTCATATCGCACCTCGTCGAAGATGAAGAATTCAGGCTCCGGGCCGATGTAACAAGTGTCTGCGATGCCGGTTTCCTTGAGGTATTCGGCCCCCTTGCGGGCTACGTGGCGAGGGTCCCGCGAGTAGTCCTTCCCGGTAATCGGATCGACAATGTTGGCAATTACGCTGACGGTCGGCTTTGCGAAGAAGGGATCGATGCGTACGGTATCGGCATCCGGCACGGCAAGCATGTCCGAGACATGGATACCCTGCCAGCCACGGATTGACGAACCGTCGAAGCCTACGCCATTCGTGAACGTGTCCTCATCCCATGTACCAATTGGAAACGAGCAATGCTGCCACGCTCCCAGCAGGTCGGTGAACTTGAGATCCACCATTTTGGCGTCATTCTTTTTGGCGAATTCGAAAAACTCTTTGGGTGTCATTCCTGTTGCTCCTTTTTTTCTTTGGGTTTGGAAAGTTTTTTACGTTTTTCTATTTCCCGGTGCGGTGGATTTCTCAGCCGACGGCGTCTTGTCCTTCTTCGCCGGTGCGTATCCGTATGCATCGTTCCAGCGGGAGTACGAAGATCTTTCCGTCGCCTATGTTGCCTGTACGCGCGCCCTTGATGATGGCGTCGATAGTCGGCTGGACAAAATCCTCGTTAACTGTGATCTCCAATCGCACTTTCTTCAGCAGGTTCACTTCTATATCAACGCCGCGGTAGGTTTCGTGGTATCCCTTCTGCTGACCGCAGCCGAGGGCGTTGGTAACAGACATCTTGCACACCCCGGCGGCATAAAGAGCCTGCTTCACGTCGTTGAGTTTCTCCGGCTGGATGTATGCGATGATTAATCTCATAGTGGTTACTCCCGTTGACCTATTACAGGATTATTGATTGCTGAATATCTGGAAACCGCTGTAGGCCTCCATACCGTGTTCGCCGACGTCGAGGCCACGCAGTTCTTCTTCCTTGCTGACCCGCAGGCCGACGGTCTTGCTGATAGCGAAGAACAGCACCAGGCCAAGCCCGAATGCCCACGCGAACGCCACGCCCACCCCGAGCGCCTGCACACCGAGTTGGCTGATACCGCCGCCGTAGAACCACCCGCCGTTGGTCTCGCCGATACCCAGCGTCTTCTCGGCGTTGAACAGCCCGCAGGCAAGCGTTCCCCACGCGCCGCACAGGCCGTGAACGCTGACGGCTCCGACCGGGTCATCGACTTTCAGCACGCGGTCGATGAA
>DAOVLV010000072.1 GCA_030631085.1 Planctomycetales bacterium
AAGCACGTAACCCACAAGGTAAAAAGGACAGGCGTCATCATTGACGGCCACGGCGTCAGGCTGGTCGATATCGCCGAGGCGATAGGCGACCCGAAAATCTTCCGTTACGACCCTGCCACCGGAACCGCCGTCTGTTACACCGACCTGGTTATCTATCCCGGGGCTGAACTTATCATTGACAATGAAACCCTCAGGATGCACTGCGACAAGGACGGCGAGCACCAGATTCGCGTAGGCAACTGCTCGACCATTCGGCTGAACCGGGCCACCGTTACCTCCGACAACAAGTTCTATTACAACTGGGCCTTCACCTCTCCGTGCAAGTGGGAGTGGTACAGGAAGTGGTCGGGATTCGCCAGTTACAATTATTCAGGCAGGTTCCTTGCCGCCGATTCGACCATATCCAATTGCGGAAACCTCTTCATCGACACGCCGGGCGAGATGGTCCTGAAGCGGTGCAAACTGGTTGATTTGGTGGAGGTCGATATCGGAAACTACTGGGAATGTTCGGGCGTCTATCACAACACCTCCAAGAGGAGGGCGGCCAGGGGCAAAAAGGGGCTGTGGTTCTATAATCGCAAAACGCTGCATCAGTTCAGAATAGAAGACTGTGTCATTCACGGCAGGGACAAGCCGCTGGATATCACCTTCATCGGCGGAGACGACATACACAATGCAGCCATTCTGAACAGCGACCTCGACAACATCGCAGTCAAAAGCGGCTATGTTTTCAGGGACTGGCGGGTCCTCTGGCCTTTCCAGACCGAGCAGATGGGCTGCACAGTCAGCCTGGTCAACTGCAAATTCGCCGATCTGAAGGCCCAGACCAATAAGGCGTGGATCCTGCCGAAGTACTACCTGGACGTTCTGGTCGTCGATAAAGACGGGAAGCCGACGCCCGAATGCAAAGTGCGAGTGATTAACGAAGTGGACGATATAAACTATCCGGCGGAGAACCTTCACCAAAAGCGCGTCCAGGCTTACTACAAGGTCTGGCCCGACGTTAACGACTTGAGAACGGCTGTGCCTACGGGCAAGGACGGGCACACAGCCTTTCCCGTCGTCAAGACCAATACTATAGTCCTGACCGATTTTGCCCGGGACAAGGTTGAGCGGCGGGAGTTCACTTATACCGTGCAGGTTACCGCTCCCGATGGCCGATATGGCGAGCGTAAGGGTGTCAACCCCGGCCCCGGGTGGTATCGCCCCGACCCGCTCAATCCGACGCACACCGTCAAGGTGGTCCTGGACAAGGCCGCTCCGCCGCCGGTCAAGCGCGAGAAACGCAAGAAATCGCCGGCGAAGGTCGCCAAAAGTCCCTGGCCTTGCTTCCGCGGGCCTGACCAGGCCCACACCGGAAGGAGTCCCAACGTCGGTCCGAAAAAACCTCGTCTGCTGTGGAGGTACAAGACCGGTGAAGGAGCAACAACTTCCCCGGTGATCGCCAAAGACGGGACGATCTATATAAGCGCCAGGGTGAGCGGGCTTCATGCGATTAACCCCGACGGCAGCCGGAAATGGCGTTACCCGATATCGATCGGGTATCCGCAATTTCCCCCAGCCGTCGGCCCTGACGGAACCGTCTATCAGGGAGAAGGCTCAGGGGCAAACAGAAGACTCCACGCCATCAGCCCGGACGGAAAATTGAAGTGGAAATTCGAGCATCCGAGCGGGCATGAGCAGAGCGCCGCCATTCCCGGCCCCGATGGGACAATTTACTATGCCGCCGGCGGTTTCAAGAAGGAGCGCCTCAATCAGTTCTGGTTGTACGCAATCCGCCCGGACGGGAAGTTGAAATGGACCGGCGGATACGAAGGCAGAACCCACGGTGCTTACGGGCAGGGCCAATGCTGCTCTTCACCGACTGTCGCCGCCGACGGGACCGTCTATATCGGCGGCAGCCACGTAATGACCGCCGTCCACGCACTCAAGCCCGACGGGACGTCGAAATGGACATACAAGGCCAAGGGCAGAGTTGTCTCCACACCGGCCATCTCGATTGCGGACAAGACGGTTTATGTCGGTTCACGGATAGGAGGCAGCAGATGGTATCTGGAGGGAAACATTAAAGGAGGTCTCCTGCTGGCCCTGGAATTTGACGGCTCTTTGAAATGGGAATTCAAGACCGCCGGCGAGATAACCTGTTCGCCCGCCATAGGGACCGACGGAACTATCTATTTCGGTTCGCGCGACGGGTATTTCTACGCTGTCGGCAAGGACGGCAAAGAGAAATGGAAATACAAAACCGGAGACCATACTCATTCATCTCCGGCGATTGACGCCGACGGGAAGATATACTTCGGCTCGCTCAATCACTACGTGTATTGCCTCAGCCCGAAGGGAAAACTCGTCTGGAGATACCTGACAGGGTGCTCGGTAACTTCCTCGCCGGCAATCGGGGCCAACGGAACCGTTTACATCGGCTCGTCGGATGGATACCTGTATGCTTTCGGCAGATAACCTGCGGTATTGACTGAAAGGAGACGGGAAGATGAAAAAGACTACACTAATCAGGCTGTCTTGGTTGACGATGTCGATTTTGCTGGTTACGGGCGGTTTTGTTCACGCTTCCTCGCCGGTGATAAAGGACTTTTCCTCCGATGGTGGCCACGCCCGAAACAAAGACAACGCCGGGGACACAATGTACCTGGTCAGGCCAGCCGACAAAATCACCTTCAAGGTGAAAGCGGAGGGGGCGGACAAGTACGAATGGCAGGTCAATAAAAAGGCGCAGGCCAAAGCGACGGGCAATACGTTCGCCTGGACCGTGCCGGACGAAAAAGGCATTTGGGAGATTCATCTCACGGCCAGCAACAAAGACGGTGCGGCACATCAGGAATGGGTGGTCTCGACGCTGGGAAGATCGGAAGCGCCGGTCCTGTTCGACTATTTTTGTCCTGATCGTTCCGAAAAGGATCCCTGGGGCAGGCCTCTGCCGAAGTGGAACAAGGAGATAGCACGGCCCGACTATATGACTCACGGCTATGCGGAAAAATCATCCAGGACTGCCTTTGGCACCTGGGTATTCCGGCGCAAGTACGGCCCAAAGGGTAAGAGAGGCACCTTTGCCTGGAGCATCTCTGACGGCCAGACCGACGGGTACGGGCGTACCGGGCAATACTATACCCTCGGTAAGAAGCCCAACAGTGAATCGTGGGACATTCGGGTGCCATCGGAGTATGGTGGGATTCGGGTTCACTGTATGGGACGGTCGGTCATGGGAGAATGCTGCTCCCACGTAAATGACGATAACGATGACTGGATGCAGGTGAGGATAGTCCGAACGAAAGATGGGTGGTTTTACGTCTGGTTCGGCAGCGAGTTGTGGTTTGACAGTCTGGCTAATGAAAACACGATAAGGGAAATTCGTCACCTGCTCTTCACGGCTCCCTCGCTTGACTGCGTGGAGGTCTATGACCGGACGGTCTGGCCGGCCAAGTCAATACGCTTCGGCCAGTACACCGACGACAAGGGACGGGATAAGGACAGGAAACTCCACGAGGTAAAAAGAAAAGGGGTTATCATAAACGCCCGCGGCGTCAGGCTGGTCGATATTGCCGAGGCGATAGGCGACCCGAAAATCTTTCGCTATGACCCTGCCGCCGGAACCGCCGTCTGCTACACCGACCTGGTAATCACCGCCGGGGCTGAACTTATCATCGACGGCGAGATACTCAAGATGCACTGCGACAAGGACGGCGAGCACCAGATTCGCGTAGGCAACTGCTCGACCATTCGGCTGAACAAGGCTACTGTTACTTCCGACAATAAATTTTATTACCTGTGGGCCTTTACCTCCGCATGCAAACAGCAACAGTACGAGCAATGGGGCGGATACCCTGCCCAGAGTTACTCGGGCAGGTTCTACGCGACGGATTCGACTATATCCAACTGCGGGAACCTTTTCATCGACACGCCCAAGGACCTGGTACTGAAGCGGTGCAAACTCGTGGACCTGGTGGAAGTGGACATCGGTAATTACTGGCAATCCAGGGGCGGTTACCACATCGCCAAAAAGAGAATGGCGGCGAAGGGCAAAAAGGGGCTGTGGTTCTACAACCGAAAGGACCTGGTTGAATTCAGGATAACCGACTGCTTCATCCACGGGAAAGACAAGCCGCTGGACATCACCTTTATCGGCGGGGACGACATGCACAAGGTAACCATTTCAGACTGCGATCTCGACAACGTCGCAGCCAGGCGCGGTTATCGGTTCAAGGACTGGGGGGGTATTGGCCCGGCCGAAACCATTTACATGAGTTGCACGGTTTCTCTGGTCAACTGCAAGTTCAGGAATCTGAAGGCCCAGGGCTCCAAAGCGTGGATCCTGCCGAAATACTATCTGGACGTTCTTGCCGTCGATAAGTCCGGAAAACCGCTGCCCGACTGCAAGGTGCGGGTGATAAATGAAACCGATAACGTCAGACATCCGGCGGAAAACCTCCGCGAGAAGCGCGACTGGGTATATCCGGCAGTTACCGGAAACGGATGGGTTAAGGTCTGTGTTGATGTGAACGACCTGACGGCATCCGTATCCACCGGCAAGGACGGGCACACTGCCTTGCCTCACTACAAGGCCGATACACTGGTACTGACCGATTATGTCCGGGACACGGATGGGCAGCGGAAGTTCACCTATACTGTGCGTGTTACCGCTCCCGACGGCCGGTTTGGCGAGCATAAAGGCGTCAACCCCGGACCCGACTGGTATCGCCCCGACCCGCTCGAGCCGACACATACGGTCAAAGTGGTAGTGAACAAGCCCGCTGTCAAACCCGTGCGGGAAGACAAGGCGATTCCGTGGCGGAAGGTCAAAACGACAAAAAGTCCCTGGCCTACTTTCCGCGGACCCGATTGCGCCCACACAGGCAGAAGCCCATATGCCGGTCCGAAAAAGCCCCGACTCCTGTGGAGGTACAAGACCGATGGAGAAATATTATCTTCTCCGGTGATTGGCGCAGACGGGACAATCTATATAACCTCCAAGACGCCGGACAACAGCCTTCACGCGGTGAATCCCGACGGCATTCGGAAATGGCGCTTTCGGATAACCCCCGCCAACACACTTTCACCGTCCATTGGACCCGACGGGACGATCTATGTCGGAGCGTCCTATTGCACCAACAGAAGACTCCTGGCCGTTAGCCCGGAAGGCAAATTGAGATGGCGATACGTGCACCCCGGGCACCAGCATTCCTCTCCCATCTCCGGGCCTGACGGAACGATTTACTATGCCGCCGGAAGCAAGGATTACGGGTATCGCCTCCGCGCGCTGGGCCCGGATGGGAAGTTGAAGTGGACAGGCCAAGTCAAGGGCAGGACCGGAGGATCCTGGTGGACGGGCGATGCGGGGTCTTCGCCGGCGGTTGCTCCGGACGGGACCATTTACGTTGGGGGAAGTTGCAGAATCGGCGCCGTCCACGCCGTCGCCGCCGACGGAACATTGAAGTGGGCGTACAAGATTAAAAACGGAAGATATGTTGTTTCTTCTCCGGCTATCTCAATTTCGGATAAGACAGTCTATGTAGGTTCTACGGAAGGCAGGTTCGTGATTGGCACTCAAAGCGGACGTTTTCTTGCCCTGGGATTCGACAGCTCGCTGAAATGGAGTTTCAGGACCGCCGGCGAGATAACCTCTTCGCCCGCCATAGCGTACGATGGTACGGTTTATTTCGGCTCGCGCGACGGGGATTTCTATGCCTTCGGCAAGGACGGCCAGGAGAAATGGAAATACAAAACCGGGGACCATATCTATTCATCTCCGGCAATTGACGCCGACGGTAAAATCTTTTTCGGCTCGCATGACCACTACCTGTACTGCCTCAGCCCCAAAGGAAAACTGCTTTGGAGATACCTGACAGGCGGGGCGGTAACTTCCTCGCCGGCAATCGGGGCTGACGGAACCGTTTATGTCGGCTCGTCGGATGGGTATTTATATGCGTTCGGTAAATAGACATCAGGAGTATTGACGAACATGGACGAATTCAAAGACACGAAGCCGCTGTCGTCGAATCCGTTCGCAGGCGGGGTGTTCCTGGTGGGTGGTATGGCTGAGAATCGACTGGTTTGATAAAGGCTGGGGCGATAATATCACGTCTATGAAAAACGCAGCGAAAGCGGTATTGATTCTGGTGCTGGTGGCGGCGGGATGTGGTTCCGCCTTCCGACGGTCCAAAGACCGAGATGAGCAGAAGAACCCCGAAGAGTTCTACCTCCAGCCTCTGCCCGTCCAACAGAAACAGGCATATACCGAAACGGCTACAGGGCACTTCGTCTCGCTGGCGGATTTTGAGGATTCGCCGATACTGGGTAAGGGGTTCCGCCAGGTAGAGCATTTCGCCATCCGTCGGGCCAAGACTGCTGGACTGAAAAAATTCGTGGTCAATATCACCCGCACAGGCTCCGGGGCGATGGAAGTGTCCCTGCCTCATGGGGCGAAACTGGAATATCGCATCCCCCATGTGCATAACTTCTCCGATTACACGTTGCTGCTGCTGTCGATCTACAGCCGGGGAATCCGCGACGACCTGACGATCCGCATTTCTACCGACCGTGCGGGGTGGGAGTCGCTTCCCGTTCTGCTTCGAGATGGATGGAACAACGTGCTGATAGACCTTCAGCGTCTTAAGGCGATGGGCGATTTTAAGTCTCGCGGCGTGCGCTCCATCAGTCTGTGGTTTTCCGACTCGACTGAACCGGTGCGGATTAATATCGACGACATAATGCTGATAGACAACCGCCGAGACATCAAGCCGATGCCCGAAGGGATGCGTCTTGCCAAGAACGGCCTGGACTATACACTGCACTTGCCGCACCGTCGTAATCCCATTGAGATAAAGCAATGCGACGACGGCCTGTGGCGACTCGGCGCGGACCAGACACTTTTAGAATTATCAGCAGCCGCATTGACCGGGTCCGGCGGCGAAGACCTGACTTTGATGGGCCTGCGAAGAGTGGGCGAAGCCGAAATTCTGGAGCATAATTCCATTCGCCTCCGCCTGGCAAATACATGGTATTTTCCGACCGAAGCCGGTGAGTGGCTGAGCCTGTCAGTCAGACGAATCCGCTGGGAATACACGTTCTATCGGGACGGGCGGTGGATAACGGACGTGATGTTGAATAATGCCGGGGGCGAGGCTGTCTCATCGGTGCGGATAACATCACCGGCGGCTTCGGTTTTCTCCGACGGCGGCAGGGGGCCTGTAAAGCATGTGCGACAATTTGCCGGACTTGCCGGACGATGGCGTTTTATGATCGCACCGAAAACGGAAAAGAAAAAGATACTCGAATCCAATTTCGCCCATCCGGGACGGATAAAAGTCAGTATAGGACGGCTTGACGAAACACAAGCCGATGCCGACGGGTTCGACCGATCATGTGGCTGCTATCGCTTGCGAGCGAAGGATGGGCGTTGTCGATTCCAACTCATCCCGCCGGCCGGAGGCGTTGCCGACGCGGTAATTTGCGTTTCGGGGCTGGGGGACCCAAAAAAATCAACTGTTTCAGCCAATTCCGAAGGTCTGGCCTTGCGAAACCTGGTGAGGCTTCCGGACGGGTCGGTTCTGTTCATCCTTCCGGGAATGACGGACAGACCCAAGTGGGTGGAAGTAACCAAAAGCAGGTAGCCGCCTTTTTTTCCGGCCCTATTATGGTATGGGGACAAATACCATTATTGTCCCCATAATTACGGCGCTGTAATCAGGTTCAGGTCGTTCAGCGTGGTCGTGTTGTTCAGACGGGCGATCATCTCGTCCATCGTG
>DAOVLV010000059.1 GCA_030631085.1 Planctomycetales bacterium
AATAAGCAGGAGGCCCTCATCGGCGCGGGTGTCGGCGAGGCGAAGATCGCCATAAACCGCTGGATACCCACGCCCGACGGCCCAGCCGGGGCCAGGTGGGCGCCCAATCCCGAAGGCCCCGTCGATCACGCCGTCGATGTGCTGAGGGTGGACGACAAGGACGGCAGGCGGATGGCGATACTGGTCGGCTATGCCGCACACTCCTCCGTGCTGGGCGCTAAAACCAGGTGCTATTCAAGCGATTATCCCGGGATGATGCGGAGCGTTATCGAGAAAATGTACGACGGCGAGGTAATCGCTATGTTCGCCGCGGGCGCAGGCGGCGATATCAAGATATCCTCCCTGAATGAAGACGGCTCGGATTTCAAATACGGCGACCGGGAAGACCTGCGGCGATTCGGGACGATCCTTGCCGCAGAAGCGGTCAGGGTCGCTGAAGAGATACAGACCCGCCCCGTCGAGAGCCTGAAGGTATCCTCGATGGAGGTTGAACTGCCGCTGTGCGATACGCCGAGCGCGGAACAGATCGAGGCCGAACTCGCCGAACTCCGCCAGGCTGTGCAGCAAGATGAAAAAGACGGAAAACAATTCAACTGGGGACAGTACCGCCGGATAGTCTGGGCCGAAGGGACGCTCGATGCGCTGAAGAGCGGCGACGTGGCGAGGTCGATCACGGGTGAGGTTCAGGTGCTCCGGCTTGGGGATGAGGCGGTCTTCGTGGCAGTGCCGGGCGAGTTGTTCGTAGAGGTTGGCTTGAGGATCAAGAAAATTGCCGGAGGTGCCGACCGGCCCACGCCTTTTGTTTCCGCCTATTCCAATGCCTACGTCGGCTATCTTCCCTCTGCCGTCAGTTGCCGCGAAGACGGCGATAAACTGAGATATGAATGGCATAAATTACTGGGATATCACTCCACGTATTCAGAGGATATGGAGGACGTCCTGGTCGGTGCGGTCGAGAAGTTGCTGTGATGTGATCGCTTGAATTAATTGATGGGTGGCACGGTCAATCTGAAGCGAAGCGGAAGATTGACCGTGCCACCCAACTATCAGATTATGTGTTACAGAGTATCAGGTGGTCAGCAGTGCGACGATTTCCTTTGCCAGTTCGGTTTTGGTTCGCCTGGACCATGGCAGGACAAGGCCGGTGGGCGATAGGATGCAGGCTTCGGAGGCGTCGGCGGCCATTGCGGCGGGGGTGTTGAGGACGACGTAATCGGCGTTCTTTCGCTGCATCTCGTCGCGAGCCTTCGCTTCGGCCTGCTTGACAGGGGCGTCTTCAAGGGCAAAGGCGATGATGATCTGGCCTTCGCGTTTGCGCGAACCGAGACCGGCCAGGATGTCGTCGGTCGGTTCGAGCGTTATCTGCACAGCCCCGGCGGAGCGCGAAATTTTACCGGTAGTTGCAGGCTGGGACTCCGCTCCGCTCCGTCCCAGCCTACCGACGGTGAAGTCTCCGACAGCGGCGGCCATTATCAGCGCGTCGCAATCGTCGAAGCGGGTTTCCAGTGCCTGGGTCAATTCATTCACCGTTACAAAGTGAACGGCCTCGCAGCCGGCGGGCGGTTCAATCGCCACCGGGCCTGTGATTAATGTTACGTCATGTCCGGCTGCGGCGGCCTCGGCCGCTGCGGCGTAGCCCATCTTCCCGCTGGAGGCGGTGGTGATGAATCGAACGCTGTCGATGTACTCCCGTGTCGGGCCGGCTGTAACGATGATTTTCATTATTCTAAAAATCCAGTTTCTTCGGAGGTTTGTCGAGGCGGACGTATTTCTGTGAAATCCAGTCTTCCTGTACCTTGAAAATTTTGTACCCGTATCCTCGCAGATCCACAGGGCGGAATGTCCCGCCGACGGTATAGATCGTGAAATCGCCGGTGCGGCATTCCCTTGTGAAGTGGGTGTGCCCAGCCAGGATTACGCGGACGCGATACTTGCGGACGAGCGTCAGCAGACGCTTGCGGGCGGTCGGGTTCATGTTGGTCAGTTTGTGGCGTTCGTTCTCGGACCGCGTATAGGGCGGAATGTGCAGCAGGATGAAAACGTGCGTCCGCTTGTGCCCCCTTGCGCGGGCGAGGGTTTTTTCCAGCCAGGACCACTGGGCCTTGACCTCGGCCCGGAAATCCGCGTTTATCGGACTGAAAAAATACATGTCAGTGCTGAGCGTCATGGAGTTGAGGCAGACGAATTCGCAGTTGTTATGCGTAAAGGCGTAATAGTCTTTGCCGAATCTTTCTCGCCAGGTCTGGAGTGTTTTATGGTCGCGGATGTCGTGGTTTCCCGGTATGAAGTGGATGGGGACCTCGAATTTCTCCAGGGACGAATTGAGTTCATCCATCATCTTTTCTTTAGACCTGTGTGTCATGTCGCCGGGGATGAGCACGAAGGCGGGTTTGAGACGGTCAATCTGCCGTTGCTGGCGCTCGACTCGGCGAGTGGTGCCCTTGGAGAATCCGACGTGCGGGTCGCCGGTGAAGATGAAGTAAAACGGCCTGAATGTCTGTGGTCGCTGAACCTTCATGTTCGTTGACTTGTTATAATCCGCTACGATTTTCAAGTAATGTTTCGGCGGCAGCGAGGATTTCGTCCGGTTCCGCCATTCTTCCTGCGCCGATGGTTCCGCAGGCGAGGCGACCTTCATTGGGGCCGACGATATGGACGCCGCGCTCCGTGAGTTTTTGGACATTGTCCTGAGTAGGGGCGGCTAGCCACATTCGCGTGTTCATTGCCGGGGCGATGAGTATCTCGCAGGTTCCGCAGGCCGACAGCGCCAGTGTCGATACCAGGTCATCGGCGATCCCGACAGCCATTTTTGCGATGATGTCGGCAGTGGCGGGGGCGACGATCATTACGTCGGCCCGTTCGGTCAGCGAGAGATGCTGGGGCTGGTGATTTTCGCCTGCCTGCCAGAGCGAAGTATAGACCTCTCTGCCTGTGAGGGTCCCAAAGGTCAGCGGCGTGATGAAACGCCCTGCGGCATCTGTCATGGCGACGGTAACACCGGTGCCGGCCTGGGTCAGTTTGCTCGCCAGGTCGGCGGACTTATAGCAGGCGATGCCGCCGGTTACACACAGCAGCACCTCCGCGTTTTCCAGCGAGTTGTTGTTTTCGCCGGTCATCGTTTGGAACTCTGAAGAGTCATTTTCTTTCGGGAATGCTGATGATCTTTTCCGGCAGGGGTATGTCGGAATTGTCGTAGTCGATAGCGATCTTGTCGTCGAGAATTTCCTGGATGACTACTTCCATATCGGTCATGCCTTCGGTCCGTTCCACCAGCGGCCTGGAACCTTCGAGCAG
Source organism: Planctomycetales bacterium (assembly GCA_030631085.1). Lineage (GTDB taxonomy): Bacteria > Planctomycetota > Phycisphaerae > SM23-33 > SM23-33 > JAUWNJ01. The sequence goes on from DAOVLV010000059.1 coordinate 3,295, forward strand.
TTCAGTCCAGCGTTTCATAATCAGCGCGGTGAGTTTGAACCGCCCGCCGACCTTATAGACCAGATCGTCGCTTTTTAGTGCCTCAATCATTTCTGTGTTTGCTCCTTGACTAAATCAACGACTTGGCGGGTTGCCCGGTCCAGGTCGTCGTTGACAATCATATGATTATATATCCCGCTGCCCGTAGCGACACACATTTCTTCGGCTGCCCGGGCGTATCTCCGTTCAATGTCCCGCTGTGATTCGGTTCCTCTGTCGGTCAGCCGTCGTTTCAGTTCGTCTTCATCGGGCGGGCCTATGAAGATAAATGTCGCTTCGGGCAACTTCTGATGCACCTGCCGGCTCCCTTCTATGTCGATTTCGAGGATAACGGTTTTTCCCGCCGATAGCGCTTCGGTTACGGGTTTTTCCGGCGTACCGTAATAATCGCCGAAGACTTCAGCCCATTCCAGCAATTGTCCTTCGGCGATCATTTTTTCAAACGTCGCCCGGCCCACGAAGTGATATTCGCAGCCGTCTGTTTCGTTCGGACGCCGGTTTCGTGTAGTGGCGGAGACGCTGAAGAATGCGCCCGTTTGCCGAATCACCTCGCGGACGATTGTGCTTTTACCGACACCGCTGGGTCCGGCGATTACAATTAAACAATCGGCATTCGGCATTCGGCATTCGGCATTTGTAGTTTTTTCTTTGTTCATCGACCTGACACCCATCATGCCTCGACGAGTTAAAGTTTTTCATTCCGGTAGATTCACCAATGCCTAATGCCCAATGCCCGGTCCCTGTTTCATTCCACGTTTTGCACTTGTTCTTTTATGCGGTCGATGGCGGTCTTTATTTCCACCACATCCATTGCGATTTGACCGTCGTTTGACTTTGATGCGATAGTGTTGGCTTCGCGGAGCATTTCCTGTGCGAGGAAATCGAGTTTTCTACCGGCCTGTTCGTTGTTCCCGACTATTTTGCGGAACTGTTCGATATGCCCGCCCAGGCGCGAAAGTTCCTCGGCGATGTCGCATCGCTCAGCGAAAATCGCAACCTCTCTGGCAAGAGTCTGTTCGTCGAGATTCAGTTCGGACGATGCGATCAGTTCGCTCACTCGGCGCTTCAGGCGTTCGTGATATTCCCGGACGACCTGGTCGGTTCGTCCAGACACGTCGGCGAGGTGCTTCTCAGTGATGTCGCATTGAGCGAGCAGGTCGGCGGCGATAACCTTGCCTTCATCTGTCCGCATAACAATAAGGGCGTCGATGGCTTCATCGGCGAGTTTGAGTATTTCCGATTTGACCTCTTCGGAGAGGCTTTCGGCGCCGGGCGGGCTGCAAATGCCCGGAAGTTGCAGCAGGCTGGCGAGGTCCACGGTGATATTCACGTCGATCTGGTCGGGCCTGATGATGTCAAGTTGTTCGATATACCGTTCAAGGACGGGCATATTAATCTGCGGCGCTGCTTCGGACGACGTAGCCGTCATTCTCATGGCGAACTGGACGCTTCCCCGATTGAGGCAGGACCGAAGACGACGGTCAATCTCGACTTCCAGGTGCGACCACAAATCCGGCAGGCGAATAATGGCCTTGAAATATCGACTGTTGACCGAGCGGATTTCGACGGAGTACCGTGCGCCGGCGATTTCCCGGCTTTGGGCTCCGAAACCTGTCATTGATTTAATCATATAGGTTGATCCTTGTTTTAGCGGTGCCAGGTAAGTTCAGTTTGGTTTCGTATCGGTCTGTGCGGGCGCCGGTCTGGTGGTTGCCGCCGGACCCGTGGTTGTTGTCGAAGGATGGGGGTATTCGCCGATTTTTATGTCGCTGTTTTTCCACCTGCGGTGAAATGCGCGTGCCTTGAGCGTCGTGTCCGGTGAGATGTAGATTGGCGTTCCGTATTTCCGCGATTTACGTGTCGGTTCGCTACCGTCGATTGTATAGTAAATGTTCACCTTTGGCGCGTTGCAGGTAATCGTTACCCGTATGGCCTTGGCAATAGGCTTTGGTTCCGGGTAAAAGACCGGCGTAGGAAGTGGCAGTTTTTCTCCGCCCTGGAACAGTTTTGTCGCTCCTATCGCCAGCAGCAGGAATATGCCGACCAGTACGATTGTTATCCAGGTGAACACGTCGCCGGTTCGCGTACCGAAGGCGGATTGTCCTCCTCCGCCGAGGATACCGCCCAAGCCGCCGCCACGCCCCTTCTGGAGCAAGACGACGATTACCAGAAGAATACAAATAACAATAAATATAATCGCCCAAAACATAGTCATGTTTATTTTTCCTTATTCAATTGCGGATTGTGGATTACGGATTTCCGCTTTCGCGTCGTTCGCGGTTATTTTCCCGCTTGTACAATTTTCGCAAAGTCGTCGGCTTTGAGGCTTGCTCCGCCGACCAGTGCCCCGTCGATATCCGGGCAGTTCATTAGTTCGGCGGCGTTGTCGGGTTTTACCGACCCGCCGTATTGTATCTGAGTATTATTGGCTGTGGCGGCGTCATATATCTCGCCCAACAGCGAACGGATCATAGCGTGAACGTCCTGCGCCTGGTCGGGCGTAGCGGTTATGCCGGTACCGATTGCCCATACCGGTTCATAGGCTATGGTTACTCCGGCCATATCGGCCGACGACACCCCTTCCAGCCCCAGACGAATCTGGCGGGACACCACCTCTATAGTCTCATCTGCCTGCCTCTGGGTCAACAATTCGCCGACACATAAAATTGGCATAATCCCGTCGCTGATACACTTGAGGACTTTACGGTTTATCAATTCGTCGGTTTCGCCGATAACGTGCCGACGCTCGCTATGCCCGCAAATGGCGTATGTACAACCAACGTCTTTGAGCATGGCGGTGGAAACTTCTCCGGTGTATGCCCCGCTGTCCTCGTAGAAAACGTCCTGTGCGCCGAGGGCGATTTTTGAATCGGCCAACGCTTCTTTGACGCTCGTAAGGTACGGAAACGGCGGGCAGACAGTCATATCCACCGTCTCGACCGAACCGATCTTTTCGACTATCGCGCCGGCCAGGGCGGTCGCATCGGCCAACGAGGTGTTCATCTTCCAGTTACCGGCAATGAATAGTTTTCTTGTCATTTGGAGCTCCAAAACTTACATGAACCACAAAGGACACAAAGAGCACAAAGAAAAAGGTTTCAATTTTTTATTCCTGGTGTTCTTTGTGTCCTTTGTGGTTCATTTTTTCTTTTTCCTGTTTGCGTTCACCATTGTTCGCCCGATTGCATTGGCGACTTTTTCTATTTGTCCGACGAGTTCTTCAAACATATCGGGCAGGAGCGCCTGGGGTCCGTCGCACAGCGCCTCTTCCGGGCAATCGTTGACTTCGACGATGATACCGTCCGCTCCGGCGGCGATACCCGCCAGGGCGAGGGCGTTGACGTATTGGCGATTCCCAGCCGCATGTGACGGGTCCACGATAATCGGAAGGTGGCTGAAATTTTTGATTACGGGTACTGCCGATACGTCGAGGGTGAATCGCACTTCAGTTGCGAAAGTTTTGATTCCCCGTTCACACAGTACGACGTTCCGATTACCGCGAGAGAGGATGTATTCGGCGCTCATAAGGTATTCGCGTACTGTCGAGGCGAACCCGCGTTTGAGCAGTACTGGTTTTCCGAAATCGCCGACCTCGCGCAGCAGTTGGAAGTTCTGTATATTGCGTGCGCCGATCTGGAACATATCGACGTATTGCCCGACCAGTTCAACTTGTGCGGCATTGAGGACTTCCGACACTATTGGCATGGACAGGTTATCGCCGGTTTCACGCAGCATCTTCAGGCCGTCTTCGCCGAGACCCTGGAAGTCGTAGGGGCTTGTGCGAGGTTTGAACGCCCCGCCCCGCAGCAGCACCGCCCCCCGTTCAGCCACAGCCGATGCGATGCGATTGAGCATATCGGCGTTTTCGATTGCGCATGGTCCTGCAATGACGACGACGGCAGGCCCGCCGATGGGGATCCCTCCGACCTTGACGACTGAATTTTCGGAATGGAACTCGCGCGAGGCGAGTTTGAACGGTTTGGTAATGGGGACGACGCGTTCCACGCCGTCCAGGGCTTCGAGGATTGCCTGGTGGGCAGGCTGCTTGTCGCCGATCGCGCCGACGATCGTGCGGAATTGCCCACGCGATACGTGCGGAGTCAGCCCCAACTGCTCGACCCGCTCAATCACATGGTCGGCCTGGGCCTCGGTAGCGCCTTGTCGCATTATTACAATCATTTCAATTTCCGATTTTCAATTTTCTGTTTTTTGTTTTTTGTTTTTTCAATTGGCAATTGGCAATTAGCAATTGGCAATTGCCAATCGTTACACAGTTTCGGTTGCTTTTGGAAAACTACCCAGGACGTGCAGTTCCAGGCAGTGTTTGCGGGTTTCCTCAACGGCCTCTTTTACGTTTGCATCCTCGATATGCCCTTCGCAGTCGATAAAGAAATAATACTCCCAGTTTCGTCGCGTGCTGGGGCGGGTATCAATGTTTGTCATGTTCACGTCATATTTGCCCAGCACATTGAGCACATCCACCAGCGCGCCGGCCTTATGGACAGTAGTGAACATCAGGACGGTCTTGTCGTTTCCGGTCGGTTTAGGTCGTCCCGTCCCGAGGACGAAGAATCTTGTCGTGTTGGTGGTCTGGTCTTCGATATTGGCGAAGACGATTTTCAGGTTGTACAGTTCGGCTGCCAGCGTCGAGCCGATTGCCGCCAGTCCGTGTTGCTGAACGGCCATTTCGGCCGCTTTTGCCGATGAGGCGACGGGGATCAGGTCCACCTTGTGGAATGAACTGCTCAGCCAGTTCCGGCATTGCGCGAAGATTTCCGGTTTGGAGGCGATCATGGTGGTTTCTTCGGGTGAGCAATTGGCCAGGAGGTTATGGTGAACCTCCGTCAGCACTTCGGCGACTATGCGAATGTCGTTATCGCTGAAAGCATCCATCGTGTCGATAACGCCGCCGCCGATGCTGTTTTCAATCGGGACGAGTCCCAGGTTGATGTGTCCCTTTCCTGTTTCTTCGAAGACCGCCCGAATGTCCGTCAGCGGGATATATTCAATAGACGCGCCGAATTTCCGC
>DAOVLV010000038.1 GCA_030631085.1 Planctomycetales bacterium
ATCGTTACTCGCTCTCTAGGCCCCGCCGGCGGGAGCCAGTCGTCATTTTCGCTGGCATAGAGATTCGCCGCCAGACCGAGATTCCGCAGATTCGTGCTGCACGTTACCCGTCGAGCCGCCTCCTTGGCCAAGCCAAGCGAAGGCAGCAGAATGCTCACCAGCAGCGCGATAATCGCGACTACCACAAGCAATTCCACCAACGTAAATGCCTTTTGTTGACGCATTGATGTCTTTCCGTATGCTGGCCCCGCACCGTCTCGTTTAGCCGTCGCCGGTACGGCGACGCAGGAGCACTCCCAAACCTCCGCACGCCAGCAGCGCCATCGTCGCCGGTTCGGGCACCGAAGCGAACGAGTCGAAGAACATTCCCGTTCCGGCCCCGCTGGCTACCCGCAGGACCTTCACGTATTGAACGTCGCCTGAGTGTCCGGCAAAATCAAACGTCTCATCGCGGAAGTACCCCGACGCGCCGGAACCAATAGTGCCAATTTCTGTGTAAATGCTATTGTCCGTACTGACAAGAACGGTTGCCGAGGCACCGGACCCGCCGTACACATGAATGACCAGGTCATCGCCGGTCTGGTTCACCAGGGCAGCGTCGAATTTCACGACGATGTACTGGTTGGATGCGCCGCCTCGCCAACCCGCGACGAAATCGTTGTCAACGTCGTCCCATCCGTAGCCGTTACCGTCAACATCGGCGTCCGAAATGCCCGTAACCCACCAGGTTGACGAATTCGTTGACATCAACTCTCCGTCGTAGTTTTGGATGTTGCCTGAATAGGCATTAACGCTGTCTGCCCAGTTCTGGCCGTTGATAATTTCCGCACCGGCAGGACCGACCAACCCGACAACCAACAACACTGTGATTGCAATTTGACTGCACTTAATCATCTTTTTTCCTTCCATTTTGTAAAACGATTCATCAAAACATTCCCGGACTTATCAGCCCGCCCGGCTTCCAGACACACTTTGCGAAAATCCTCTCTTTTACATTTCCGTTCACCTCATCTTTCTGGTTTCAGTTCCTGTATCACGTAAAAAGGGAGCGGATGGACGCGAAAAAAGCGTTCCACGCGCTCCCTTGCTGGCTGACATTGCTGGCTGGGTTGCGAGCGAGCCTGATTGTGCACTACTTTGTCAAAATCAACTTGTCGTTCCGCGTAATCCTCAAGCGGTACAACTCCTGACCGTGACGTATTGTTATCTCCTGGCCGTGAGTGAAAAGGTTCTGCGAATCAATGACGGGTGCCGCTTCAGCGGGCCTGTCGGTGCCCCGATCTCCACCGGCCTGGCCGGTATCCTGTTGCGATGAGCCATTCATTGGTCAGTTGTTCTCAAAGTATTTCCGCAGGCGTTCTGCCACAGCAGGCGTGACGGGCCGGGAACTCTCAACTTCGGGGGACTCCTCGCCGTTGCGAATTTCCGTGAACAGATGCCCCAATTTCTTCGGCACGGTGATGAACACCTGCTCGATGGCGTGTCCGTGGGGGCAACGTCGAACGCCTTCGATAATCAGGAACTCACCGTTGTCCGTAACCGTTAATTCTTCAGCAAAGAACGCCGCTTTAGCCATGATTGAAAATCTCTCCGCACCGAAAGTTTCATCTCTCTAACATTGTATATAAATAGAAACTTTCGTCAAGCAAAAAATGGTTTTTTTTGGCGGAAATTTCGTGAGCGATTCTAACTTGTTTTATATCAGGATGTTACGCCGCGTCTGCCTTATTTGAATTGCAGGAATTTTTCATTGGGCATTGTCCGCAGGGGCCTTTTGCCTTGTCGGTGAGGCTTCGATAGAGCGACCAGGCGGCACCGGCAAGGGCAGCAAAAACAACAACGCCCACTATCGCATATTCCCACATGTCCGATTTTCCTTATACCAGTCGTGATCCGACTTGATAGACGATCGTCGTCAGCACCCACGCGAGTACGGTCAGATATCCTACCTGGAGCAGCGCCCATCGCCACCCGGCTTCGCGGACGGTAACAGCGACGGTTACCATGCAGGGCATGCTTATCAGGCTGAATAACATGATGCAGAATCCTATCAGCGGTGTGTACTTGGCGGCGAGTTTTTCGCGCAGCGGTTCGGATTCCTCGTCGGCTTCCTCGCCGACTGAATAAATAACGCCCATTTGCCCAACGAAGACCTCCTTGGCGGCAAAGGCTCCAATCGTGGCGGTGGAAATTTTCCAGTCGAATCCGCAGGGCCTGAAAACCGGCGCGATGGTCTTTCCGACCCGCCCGATGGCGGAGTGTTCGAGTTTGGCCTCGTGTTCAGCGTTATCAATTTCTTCGAGGCGTTCGGCAATCTGCTCGGCGTCTGCTTGTTTTTCTGCCTGCACGACGGCGCGCTGCTGCTCGAAGACGCCCAGTTTCTCTTCGCCCAGTTTAGGCCAATATGCCAGTGCCCACAAAACCACGACGATAGCAAGGATGATCGTGCCGGCCTTTTTGATGTAAAGCCAGGTCCGCTCCCACATATGTATCGCCAAGCCTTTGATTGTCGGCATGCGGTAGGGGGGTAGTTCCATAACGAACGGTGTGGCTTCGCCTTTGAGGAGTGTCGCGCGGAAAATTTTCGCACAGACTATCGCCAGTGCAATACCGATGGCGTAGATAGCGAACAACCAGAGCGCCTGATTGGTTACATTATATATACCTAATACTTTGAAGACCCGTTCAGGGAAGAACGCACCGAGAATGAGAACGTATATCGGCATCCGCGCCCCGCAACTCATCAACGGCAGCACCAGGATAGTCGTGATGCGGTCACGGCGGGTCTCCAGCGTCCGCGTTGCCATTATTCCGGGCACGGTGCAGCCGAAACCTATCAGCATCGGGATAAAACTCTTCCCGTGCAGTCCTATCTTGTGCATCAGGCGGTCGATAACGAAGGCTGCTCGCGCCATGTATCCTGAGTCCTCCAGGAACGCAATTGCCAGGAACAGCAGCATTATCAACGGGGTGAAGACCATAACGGCCCCGACGCCTTCGATTATCCCATCGACCAGAAGGCTCCGCAGGACGCTGTCAGCGCCCGATTCGCCCCACAGTCCGCTGACGGCTCCGGCGAGGTCGCCTTTCCATCCATCAAAGGCATCGACCACCGGATTACCCACGGAGAAGGTCAGTTGAAAGACCAGGAACATCAGGATCGCGAATATCGGCAGGCCTAGGTAGCGGTTGGTCATTACCGCGTCGATTTTATCGGAGCGCTCGTGGCGTCTCTCGACGGATTGCGTAACGGCCTCGGTGCATGCGCCGGAGATGAACCCGTATCGCCGGTCGGCGAATATAATCTCGGCAGCGTCGCCGCAGACGCTCTCGATGTGCTTTCGGATTCGCTCTGCTTCGAGCGTCAATTCTTCTATGTGTTCCGGGCATACCTGTCCGAGGCGCTTGATCGTTTCGGCGTCGTTTTCCAGCAGTTTAATGGCGAACCATCGCGAGCGCTGCCTGCTGCACTTTTGTTCGACCAGTTCGGTCAGTTGCAGGAGGTGCGGCTCGATTTCTCCGCCGTAATTGGGGTATCGCTGTTTGGATGCGGTTTTTCCGGCCACTACCAGGGCGGCATCAAGCAGTTCGGAGATACCCTTGCCCTTATGCCCGACCGTGTTGACTATCGGGACGCCCAGTAGTTCGGAGAGTTTTTCCTCGTCGATGTTATATCCCCTGCTGGCGGCTACATCCGACATGTTGAACGCCAGCACCAGCGGAACGCCCAGTTCCATCAACTGCGTCGCCAGGTACAGGTTGCGTTCGAGATTGGACGAATCCACGATATCGACGACCACGTCGGGCTTTTCGTCCAGAAGGAAATTGCGGGTAACGACCTCTTCGATGCTGTAGGCCGTCAGGCTGTAGGTTCCGGGCAGATCGACCACATCCAGACGGACGTCGCCGTGGGTGGTTGAGCCTGTCTTTTTCTCGACTGTTACTCCGGGGTAGTTTCCCACGTGCTGGCGTGCGCCGGTAATGGCGTTGAATACCGTCGTTTTACCGGAGTTGGGGTTACCCGCCAAAGCGATTGTAAGACGTTTATCTTTCATGGTTTATATCCTGATAATAGTAGTCGGTAGTCGGTGGCGCAAACTGACTACCGATTACTATTCTGGTCTGACGAGTATTCGATGTACCATTCCTCTTCCCAGGACGAATCTGCTTCCTTTTACCGATACGATGAACGGTCCAGGTCCGCGATTGATAATTTCCAGGTTTTCGCCCGGCGCCAGACCCATCTCGGCCAGGCGGTGCGTCAGGCCTCTTCCGGCGTTTCGCACTCCGGCGAATGTAACGGTTTGTCCTACCAGCGTCATTGCCAGCGGTATTGTCGGAAGCGAATTATTGTTCCGGTCGTTCATTCTTCGTCGGGTTCCACGGTAATGCCGGAAGCTTCTGCTTTCCTGAGCGTCAGGTGATATTTGCGGATGCGGATTTCGATCGGGTCGCCCAGCGGCGCGACTCGCTCGACCTTGAACGGCGTACCGGGAGTAACTCCCATGTCCATAAGCCGGCGACGTGCCGGACCGGCCCCGCCGCTGATTTTCACGATTTTACCACCTCGCCCCGGTTTCATTTGATCCATTGTCGTCGTCAAGGTTGATTGCTCCGATGTTCCCGGCTGGTTTTGCTGGCAATAGTCCGAAAACTTTTTCGCCCATTCCGATCCGCCCTGCGGACACTGTTGGGTGAACGCCGCCAACAGGCTCATCCGCTCCATTACGACATCATCCACCACGTGTTCCATCCGGCAGGCGTTTTGTTCAGCAACGGCCGGGGCAATGTTCAACACATCGATCAAAAAGGACATCAGTAACTCGTGCTTATCGAGGACTTCCTGGGCAAGTTCTGTTCCGCGAGGCGTAAGAGTTACAAACTGGTACGGGTCGTGGTTGACCAACCCGTCATCGGCAAGATGCTTCAGTGCCGCCGTTACCGACGATTTGCTGACATTGGTTGCTATGGCGATCTCGCCGACACGGGCTACGCCGTTTCGACGCACAAGAACGAGCACGGCTTCGAGGTAATCCTCAAGACGACGGGTAAGTTTTCGACTCTTTTTCGCCATTGACTGTTGCACTCGACACATAAACAGGAAAGTTTGCCTACTCAAACAGTGTACGCTGGCTACAACACGAAGTCAAGTGGGAAATTTCGAGAAAGGTTTCGAGGCGTTTTCGATTAGTGGTCCATCAATGCCGGCAAGCGTAGGCTGGGCCGAGGAACGAGGCCCACCTTTATCGGTGTTACTATCGGGAAGGTGGGCCTCGTTCCTCGGCCCAGCCTACGGATTATATCAGCGCCAGTCGCAGGTGGTTTATTGCTGTCAGTGCGGCGTGTCGGCGGATGATGTCGCGGGCGCCGCTGAAAATATGGCGATGGACCTTTGTCGAGGATGGCCCGGAAAGGGCGATATATACCAGTCCGACAGGTTTTTCCGGCGTTCCACCGTCCGGGCCGGCGATTCCGGTAACTGACAGGGCGAAATCCGCCCCGAATTTCTCTCTCGCGCCGCGGGCCATTGCATCGGCCACCTGTTCGCTGACAGCACCGTGGGATTCGATTACTTCGGCAGGGACGTTCAGCATCGCCGTCTTGGCGGAATTTGCGTAGGCGACGATGCCGCCGAGGAAATATCCACTGGCCCCGGGCGTCTCGGTCATCATCCGGCCTATCATTCCGCCGGTGCATGATTCCGCCGTTGCCAGCGTCATCCCGCAGTCCTTCAGGGCATCGCCGACAACAGACGCCAGCGTCTGATCGTCTTGTCCGAAGATAAGTTCCCCAAGGCGGTTGCGGATTTCATTGGCTGTCTTATCGGCGGCAGCGTCGGCTTCGGCGGACGTTTGGCCTGTGGCGACGATTCGTATAGAGATGATTCCGCCCTTGGCGGTTGTGCCGACCTTTGGGTTGGCGTCGCGGGCCATCAGGTCGGCGATTCGCTCGCCGATGTCGGATTCGCCGGTACCGAATACGTGGAGAATCGTGCGTGCCAAAGCCCCAGCCACGCCCAGTCGAGGCGCGACTTGCTGCTCGAACATCTCGGTCATTTCATTCGGAGGCCCCGGAAGGGCGAAGACATCAGCCCGACCCAGACGTGCGGCGATACCGGGGGCGGTCCCGCAGTCGTTGTCCATCGCTTCCGTCCCGGCGGGAATCATTGCCTGAGTGAGATTGGAAGGTTTCATCGCTCGGCCGATCCGGTCGAAAAACGCCTTGATGCGATTGGCCGAATGGGCGTCTTCGATGAGTTCGACGCCCATAGCATCGGCAAGTGCCCGGCGGGTCAGGTCGTCGAGTGTCGGGCCTAGTCCGCCTGTGATGATGACCAGTTCAGCCTCGGTGGCGCCGGTAATGGCTTGAGTAATCCGATCCGCGTCGTCGCCGACGGTAACGTGACGGACAGCGACGATTCCGCGTTCAGCCAGGCGGGCAGAAAGATACGCGCTGTTGGTATCGACGCTCGCCCCGCCGATAAGTTCATCTCCGATAGCGATTATGACTGCCTGCATGGTGCGTCTATATTAGAGGCAAATCCGAAATCCGAATACCGAAATCCGAAACAATATTGCATTTCAGATTTCGTGCTTCGGATTTCAGATTTGGGCGCAGCCAGTTATTTCATATGTTCCGGTACGAGCGGTTCTGCCAGGGCGAATCGGTCCCAACTCATACCTCCGCATTTCGGGCACAGACCGGTTTTCGGAATTACTCCGTGCGTCGGGGCGTATCCGCAGTAGTGGCAGTTGACGAACATCCGCTTGGGTCTGGCGGCAGAGGGCGGAACGCGAAAATAGTCGCTGCAGGCGGCATCGGTCAGACGGGTGTAACGTGGGCGACCCGGTCGCCTTTTACGGCCAGCCAACCTGCTTCGAGTTTTAATGCTGTTGGCACTCATATGTTCCAATTTCCGCTATCTGCCGGGCCGGTGGCGCATTGCAATCAGAGACACCAACCTGCTGTTATTTTAGACGTTTCCGGCGGCAAATAGTTTCGGATAATTTGGGGATTTTGACAGTTTTGTCCTTACTCTATGCCTCACAAGGCGTTATGGCGACCGTTGAGACAATAAAACTATTCCTCCCCTCGCCTACCGAGGGGTTTCACGCCCGCAAACTTGCGCGTATAATGTCTCCGACATGAATTACCTGAAAAAATGTCTCTGCCTGGTGTTTCTGGCCGGCGTAATGGGCGGGTGTGAAGTTGTCTCGCCTGTCTATAGGCAGAGCACTGGCGGCTATCTTGGTGCGGACATTACGCTCAAGAATACCTGGAGCGTTCGAGGCGATCTTGCCAATCCCGCTGCCGCCGCCGATGAGGATATTTCCACTGCCGCTCGCAGCAACTACGGTTATACCGGGGCAGAATTGATAATCGACCTGAAGAAGGTCTGCCTCTTTCAGACCGTTATCCTTGAGCACGGCACCGCCAAAAGCGGGCACTGCCGGAGGGTCGATATATCCACTGGTGTGGACGGTAAAAATTTCAGCAAAAAACACGTCGCGCCCGGAACACGTCGCTTTACGATCATTTCGCTACCGGCTCCGACGCTCGCAAGATACGTTCGCATCAAGGCCGTCAGCCCCGGAAGAGGCCGATGGTCTATCGCGGAGGTTTATATACAGTAGGGACTTGGGGCTAGGGACTTGGGACCAGGCAACAGAACAAAAAGCGAAATCCGCAATCACCCGGTTCCTTTCGTCGAATAGCCGCCTGTGCCTCTGTGGCCCATTCTTTTAGGAAGACGACATGAACGACGAAAGCGCGGCAGGCGCATCGGGAACTGACACGAAATTTGTGATTATCGCTGGTTCGCTGTTATTGTTGATTATCGCGATGCTGGCGGGGTTGTCGTTGCGTATGCGAACCCGTGCGATGCGGGCAGAACGCGATGCCGTCGCTCTGCGGACCCAACTGAAGACATCAACCGGCGCAGGCGTGCGATTTTCAGGCAGCCCGGAATCCTTCGACGCAATGTTCAATCAAATGGCTGCCAAGGCGATTCGCCGTCATAAAGTACAGCGCGAAAATCTCCGGGCAGAGCAGGTTCACCTCAACGGACGGGACGTAAAGGCCCTCCGTCTTTCGGCAGATGTCGCCGAGAAGTTTGGCTTCGGCCCCGGCGACGTGATAATAGTAGATGAACCCCCGCCGACAACCACAACGGCGCCGAATACGACAACGCGTCGCCGTACCGGCGACGGCTAAACGGGATTTTCGGTAATCCGGTATCCGGCCCCACGGTAATCCGGTAGAATAACGTTATGGCCAAGAGCTTTGTGCGAATATCGCTGGCGACTAAGTTTCGTGTCCTGTTCGCCATTTCCGGGATGGCGATTATCGTTTCGGCAATGGCGCTTCCGTGGTATTTCACGGAGCGTCTGACCGAGGCCGCCGCCGAACGATCAGCCTGCGAGATAGCCCGCCTGGCACTGCACGAATGGGAGCAGAATCGCCATGTCGCCCCGTTGGCCCAAAGCGACGTCGCGAGATATTTCACTGCCGGGGCAGACGGGCGGCGCGGGCCTGATTTTATCTCGCTCCTGGCCAAGGACAAGGACGCCGGAGCGATAGATGAATCCGTCCGGCGGGCGGTATCGCTCTTCAACGACGATCAGCATCGCAAAATGGTCCTGATGGTCGAGGAAGACGAGGAAGGGCGAAAACTCTATCGCTGCCTCCATGCCGTGCGGGCGAAGGCTTCATACCTTTCAGGCAACTCCAGCCGGAGCGAGCCGGACATCCAACAGGGACAATTAATCGGCGTTATTGACATCACAATTCCCCCACCGGCTGGGGCGCTGATCTGGTGGACGCGAGGAATGTTCGTGCTGGGTGCAATCATCGCGGCAATGACGGCCTTAATTACACTCCGTTTTATTGCCCGCCAGGTCGTCCTGAAACCTATTCGCCAACTCGACGACCTGGCAAACAAGGTCGCCGAGGGCGACTTGAGCGTGCGATGCAACCTGGTCGGCGGAGATGAATTCGAAAAACTCTCGCAGCGTTTCAACGAAATGCTCGACGTCATCAGCGTCCAGACCGACCAACTCCGCCAGGCAAACCGGGCGCTGGACCTGAGGCTGAGCGAATTAGCCGAGGCAAACGTCGCACTGTATGAAACAGACCGCATCAAAAACGAGTTTCTCGCCAACGTCTCGCACGAGTTGCGGACGCCGCTCAACAGCATTATCGGTTTCGCCGAACTCCTAGCCGAAACCGACGACGAGAAACGTCGGCGGCATGCCGGAAACATCCTCACCTCGGCGCGACTGCTGGAGGGGATCGTCAACGACCTGCTGGCGGCTGCTAAAATCGAAGCCGGTACCGGCGAGGTCAGACGAGAGAAGGTTTCAATAACCGACCTGGTTGAGACGCTCGGGCAACTTATCCGCCCAATGGCCGACAAGAAGCACCTCCGTCTCGACGCCAAAGCAGCCGAAGGCGTTCCCGTGATAACCACCGACCCCGGAAAGGTTCAGCAGATACTCTATAACCTGCTGAGCAACGCCATCAAGTTCACTCCGCCCGACGGCGACGTTACCATCTCCGCCCGTCGGGTCACCGCTACCGTCTCACCTCTCAAGGTCGATTCGGTGGCGATGGCGGTGGCTGACACGGGACCGGGAATCCCCGCTGCCGACCAGAAGCGGATATTTGAAAAATTCTCACGCCTGGATAATACGATGACCCGCGAGCACGGAGGGGCCGGACTGGGACTGGCAATCTCGAAAACGCTCACCGGTCTGCTGAGCGGAAGACTCACCCTCGACAGCGAACCGGGACACGGAGCCACCTTCACGCTCATCCTGCCCGTCAACCCGCTCGGTCAACGCGACGAAAATAAAACGCTCGACCCGCGAAGGTAATTCACGGTCTTCCGGCCGC
>DAOVLV010000327.1 GCA_030631085.1 Planctomycetales bacterium
ATACGTAGGCTGGGACGAAGCGAAGCGTAGTCCCACCTGTTATCGGTCAACACAAGAAGGTGGGACTCCGCTTCGCTTCGTCCCAGCCTACCAGTTATCACAACAACGACAGAATGATATATGCCACCGGCGCTGAAAGCAGCGGCGAATCGAGCATGTCCAGCACTCCGCCGAAAGGTCCTGCCGACGTTCCGGCATCCTTAAGCCCGGCATCACGCTTCAGCGTCGATTCGCATAAATCTGCAACTTGACCGAACAGTCCTACGACCACAGCAAAGCAGGCAGCGGCGGCGAATCCGATCCGCCAGCCGGAACCCCATTGCTCCATCACAGACACAAACCCTATCGCCACCACCGCTGCAAAAATCAACCCGCCGATAAGCCCTTCCCAACTCTTTCCGGGGCTGAGCCGGGGCGACATTTTGTGCCGACCAATGGCTGAACCCGTAAAGTAAGCGCCGATGTCGGTGGCTTTGACGACCAGAAGGAACAGTACGAACGCATGGACGCCGAACTGCATCCTGATGTCCAGTATAACGGCTCCGCATACGCCCAGATAGCATATCGCCAGAAGCCCCACGCCGACACGCCGAATAGCGCCGTCTGTACCGTGATGGATAATCTGATCGGCGAAGAGTATCAGCAGCGCCGCCGCAAGAACCACGTAAGGAAGCGAGGCGGGTCCGCCGCCAGACAACGTCTGACGCCAGAACGGAAGCGTCCCGACCATAATTGCGCAAACCATTCCGCTGAAGCGGGATATGGACACGCCGACCCCGGCTGATAGACGCGACAACTCCAAATACCCCGCCGATACCAGCAGCATCACGAGCACCGCCAGAGGCAGGCCTCGAAGAACAATGCTCACCCCACCGGCCCCGAAGGACAATGCCGGCATGGACGACTGCTCCAGCCACCAGTCCAGCCAAAACAGGCAGCCAACCAGTACGATCAGAACAGAACCAACGATTGTTCGCTTCAGCATTGATGTCATTTTACAGTAGGCCGGTCAGGCAGGCTCGTCTTTCTTTATTCGTGAGTCAGTGGATTCAGGAATTAGTTTTTTCCAGACCGCCGAAGCGGCGATGGCGATTGGCGAATGCGTGAATTGCCTCGACAAAGGATTTTTCGTCGAAGTCGGGCCAGAGCGTTTCGGTTACGTAAAATTCGGCATAGGAGACTTGCCAGAGCAGAAAGTTGCTCACTCGCATTTCACCGGCGGTTCGTATCAGAAGGTCCGGATCGGGCAAACCGGCGGTATCGAGCGCGTCGGAGATGACCTGCTCGTCGATCTTTTCAGGTGCGATTTTTCCTTCTGCCACCTCGGCTGCGATTGCGCGAACGGCTTCGGTCAATTCCGCACGCCCACCGTAGTTCAATGCCAGGTTCAGCCACATTCCCGTATTGCTGCTGGAGATTTCCACCGAGCGGTCAAGTTCGAGAAGGACGCTTTCGGGAAGCCCCTCGCGCCGACCAAGATGGCGAAGACGAACATTATTGGTCATCAACATCGGCCGCTCACTAACAAGGTAATCAGCGTAAAGGTGCATCAGGGCGTTGACCTCATCCTGCGGACGAGACCAGTTCTCTATGGAAAAGGAATACAACGTCAGCGCTTCGAGTCCAAGTCTGGCCGATTCGGTTACGATCTTTCGGACGACCTTTCCGCCTTCGGAATGACCCATAGTCCTGGGCAACCCCCTGCTCGAAGCCCAACGACCGTTACCGTCCATTATAATCGCAACGTGATGGGGAAACCGCTCGTCCGGAATACCCAGCCCGGCACGGGCCTCTGCAATCGCTTGTGGAGGAATCTCTGCCATAAAAAACACCTAGTGGTAGTAATCGTAGGCTGGGTCGAGCGAAGCGAGGCCCACCTTAAATCCGCTTGGGATTTTTTCTTTTACTTCGAAATTCAAAATTCCTTGTTCAATATTCATTATTCAAAAAGAAGGTGGGCCTGTCGGCCCAGCCTACTCAGTCCCGGGTCCCTCTAGTTGTGTTTCGTGAGGGATAGTCTGCCCCCGCTCAGGCCCGACGCTTATCAACCCGACGGGTCTGCCGACGAGAGCGGAAATCCGCTCGACGTACGCGCGGGCATTGGCGGGCAAATCGGAAAATTTCTTCGCAGAGGTAATGTCCTCTTCCCATCCGGGCATATCTTCATAGACACACTCCACCCGGTCCATCACTGACGCGACGGAATCAAAAACGCCCAGGTCCACTCCGTCAACACGATAACCCGTGCAGATGCGAAGGGTCTTAAATCCGCTCAGCACGTCCAGCAGCATCAACGCCAGTTCATCGACGCCGGAAAGATCGGCTGCGTACCTGACTGCCGTCGCATCGAACCACCCGCAGCGCCTTGGCCGACCTGTCGTCGTACCGTATTCATGCCCCTGCTCGCGCAGGCAATCACCGATTTCGTTGTCCTGTTCGGTCGGGAAAGGCCCGGCTCCGACGCGCGACGTATAGGCCTTGACGATACCCACAACGCACCCGACAGCCTTGGGCGGAACGCCCGCGCCGCTCGGTACGCCGCAGGCCGTTACCGACGAACTCGTAACGAACGGGAACGTCCCGTGATCGATGTCCAGCATACTCCCCTGCCCGCCCTCGAAGCAGACTCGGCTACCCTCGGAAATCGCCCGGCGAATGACGGCTCCGGTGTCGGTTATCATCCCGCCCAGTTGCTTACCGTAATCCAAGTACTTTCCGGTAACGGCTTCGGCGTCAATCGGCTCGGTATGTCCATACAACGCGGAAAAAACGGTGTTTTTGACTTCGACGATTCGGGCGACTTTTTCAGCCAGCACGTCGGCATCCAGCAGGTCGCCGGCGCGGATAGCGAGTGTTCGGGTGGCCTTGTCGGAATATAACGGCCCTATGCCACGGGCGGTCGTGCCGATTTTACCGGCTCCGAGTTTGGCTTCGTTCAGGCGGTCGGCGAGTTTGTGCCAGGGCATCACGACATTAGCGGCCGATGAAATGGCGAGGTTCTCGTCGCCGACCTCCACGCCCCGGCTGCGAAGACCCTCTATTTCTTCGACGGCCACTTCCGGATCGAAGGCTACGCCGTTTCCGATGACGTTGCGGACGCCGGTCCGAAGAATACCCGAAGGGATAAGGTGCAGTGCGTATTTTTCGGCGCCGACGATTACAGTGTGTCCGGCATTGGCCCCGCCGCAAAAGCGGACGACGTATCGGCAATCGCCGGAAAGGGCATCGACAATTTTGCCCTTGCCTTCATCGCCCCACTGCAATCCGAT
>DAOVLV010000013.1 GCA_030631085.1 Planctomycetales bacterium
CCGAGATCGAAATGCCAGGAGGCGTTGTAGGGATTGATCGCGATGGCGCAGCGGAACTCGTCGGCTGCTTTGCCGAATCGGCCCGAGAGGTATAACTGTTCGGCACGCTCGGCATGCCATTCTGCTTTGGCCCAATCGTTCATGTGCGTTCGCTACCTAACCGCAACCGCAGACCTGCGAAACCCCGCTTAATCTATTACTGTTGTTATTTTACGCTCACCACCCCCCTCACGGCAACCCTTGAAGATTATCTTTTCAATACCAGGGCGATTTCAATCACGTCGGCGATCGACGGCCTGGCGGGCAAGTTCGCTGCATCGCATCCATTGAACGTCTCCCCCGAAGATACGCTCAACCCGCTTCAGAAGCCTCTCCAGCCCGGCAAGCCCGGCGCAGCGCCCGTTGGAAAACAACGACTGCCAGTGCGTCAGGATAGTGATCGGATTGTTCTCGTCAAAGAGTTGGCGGATTTGCCCGTCCCTGCCGTTCTTGGTAATCAGCCGGTTGATTCCCGCATCGGCGGCTACCCTGGCGGTCCGTTGCGAGGTACTTCTCTGGGTCATCCAGAAGACGTCGTTGGTGTTGGCCGGAACCGTTACCGACTTCAGGCCGATGCTCCGATCCTGCCAGACCAGCCATGGCCGGCGGGACGGAGAATCGCCCCGGCAATGCAGGAAATACCACGCGAACTTCCTGCGATGGACACGCCACTGCGCCCGGGCAATGGCCTCGGCGTAACGCTTCTCGTTGTCGATGCCGGTCGCCCACGGCGAGGCTACACCGTTGGAAGGCAGGCCGACATTCTTGAGTATCCGCATCGCCAAAGCGATGTAATCAGTAATCTCGTCCACGCCGGCCCGGCGGACCCACTCGTCCTCGTAAAGGTGAAGGCCAAAGCCTGTCGCCAGGTCAACCGCTGTCAGGTGCGTCAGCAGTTCGCAGGTGATGTCAAAACGCGGAGCGATGCCCTCGCGGGCGATCTTCAGGAATCCCTGCAAGTGCCGGTCCGGAACACGGTTCAGGCCCTTGTCGATCCGCCCCAGCCCGCCCGGCATCGGAACCACGCTGAACTTACCCTTCGCGCCGTGGACCCGGCAGATACCCGCAAAGTCGCGAGCCACGGCGTTGGGAACCAGAAGAACGTGCTTTCCGGCGGGCTGGTGCCAGTACATCATATTCACAGGACCGCCATCATCAATTATCAGCGATATAGGAACCGTCATCTGTTCGCTCCTTCATGTCCGTCCATCCGGCGGATCAGGTAATCCATTCCGCTACTTACCCTGTGTTACAGTGAACGTCCCCGCCCATTCGGGAAGTTGCGGCGCTTTGGTGCGAAGTATCTTTTTCCAGGCCTCGTCTGTCAAGCGGTCGGACATCGGATGCTTGAACTCGTAATGGCTCAGCACAGGCCCGACGCCCGCGACCAGCCCGCCGTCCGGCATCGGATAGACCACCACCATCGTGTGAAGATAACCCGTGCCCTCCTCCAGCACCTGCCGGCTGTTGCCGTCGGTGTGAACATCGGCGACGATTGTCGTTTCCAGGCCGTCCTTGTTCACGCCGGCTACGACCGACTTCAACTGCGAACCAAAGCCGCGAATGAAGGCGTAATCTTCCTTTGTGAGTTTTTTATTCGCCAGTTCCGCCTGTGAGATTTCCAGCAGACGGGCGACGATTTTCTCAAGGGCGACGAGTCGGCTACGGGACTGTTTGTCCAGCACCTTGAAATCGTCCAGGCCTGTGATCGTCATTCGCGTCAATGCCAAGAGGCGAGCGTAGAACTCCGGCACAGGTTCGACGTAGCCTTCGACCATCTTAGGCCGGGGCGGCATAGCCGAACCCGCCCTCATCGTGTACGACTGCTTGGCGTAGAGAATCGTGTCGTGCCGAAGTTGCGACCAACTCGCCAAAGCCGCAGAGAGTTGCTTGTCCCGCCAGGCATCGGTCTGCATGAAGGTCGGATAACCTTTCGGGTATTCGCCCACCAGCGACTTGAGCGAATAAAGCCACGACCAGTACATATTGCGATTCCAACCGGCCTGGTCTATCTCACCGAATTGTTTTTGCAACTTCGCCAGCGTCTTGTCGTAACGGGCATATTGGTCGTCGCCGAGTTTTTTTGTCCAACGCCGTGCTCGCTTCGAGCCGAGAACAGTCATAACGTCCAGCCCGCGCGGGAAACCACGAATAGGCCCACCGTCGCTCATAACCCAGGTAAAGGGCTTATTTTCGCCGCCCCGGTACAACCCGATGGTCGGATAGACCATCTTTCCCATCATGAACGAGTCGGGAATGTACCGCTGGCCCATCAGACGCATTCCCTGCGTCAGGCCGAGGGCTTTGGCGAGGGTGGCTTCGTCGGCGATGCCCGCCGGTGGGCCTTCCAGATCGCCCAGACCGCTGTAAATCTCCGGCTTGCGCAACTTGGCAAGGGCCTTGCGGAACTCGAAGAATTTCTTCGCATCCGTCAGCAATGAAGCCGTTACAGTCTTGCCCATGACGCTGCGAATCGCTTTGCGATACTCATACGGCGTCAGGTCGTCGGCGAATCCGACGTAGTAGGCAGTTACCGAATAGAGGCGATCCCACGCCTTCGCCAAGGTGCGTCTATCGGAGAGTTTCTTTTCCATCATCCCCGCCAGCATCGCGGCTGCGAGTGTCTGTCTGCGCGCCTCTTCCTTCGAGACCACCGCCTTGAGCCATTTGCCTTCGGTGTCTTTGGTCTTTCCGCGGATAATGAACGTCATCCGCCCGTACCACATCAAAGCCTTGAAGTATTGCTTGAGTTTCTTGCTGCGCGTGTAGTGCCCGCGCGGGACGTACTGGGAGTAATCCTCCTTATAGATGAACAGCGGGCTTTCATCGAAGCCCTTATGCGCGGCGATAAGTTCCAGTTCCGCCCGGACTTCCTTATCAACAATCTTCGGAATCAACTTGCCGGGATCGGTCTTGGCTGGATGCGCCTTGAGGTATTTTTCCAGTTCCGCGATTATTTTTACTTTGGGATTTTTACCCGGACGGTCTCTCGACGGATTTTCCTCCTTCATCGCCCCCAACAGTTCCGCATACTTCTCGACGAACTGCATTTTCTGTCGGTAAGTTGGCTTTTCGGGCCAAGACTTGACCTCTTTCAGCGCCGCTGCCGCTTCGACGCCCAGGCCGGTCTGCGAAAGCACCACCACCGGCACGGTCGCGTAGCCAACCAGCAATCTCGCGGCCTCTTTCAGTTCGCCGTCGGTCGATTTATACAACTTCAACGCTTCAGCCTGGATGGCTTTGCTTATCAGCGTCGCGTCGTTGAAGAATTCGCGTTCCTCGATGACTTTTAGCGTCTCGTCGAACTGGATGTGGTAGAGGTGCAGCAGCGAATCGGTTGTGATAAAAATCGGCAACCCGCGCTCCTTGACGGACTTGTAGAACCCAGCCACATCGTCATAACGCCCGCCCGCCATTGCCGCAAATCCGTTGCGCTTGAGCATTTCGTTGGCCTTGGCCGCCAGGGCCTTGTTGCGATACTCGTGGATTTTCCCGGCGAAGTCCGCGTTGGTCAGTTTCGACAGGTCCAGCGGTAGTTTGTACTGCGGGGCGTTGGGTTCGACATCAACCTTCACCGGCTTGTAATACTTCGCCATCCGCGCCGGCAGATCATCGCAGCCGGTGAGTTTCTTCGCCGAACCGACCAGTTGGTCTTCCGCCCGCAGAGGACCAATCCCAAAGACGATAACGCACGCCAAAAACAATCCTGTAACTCGTTTCATCGCTATGCTCCTTATCTGTGGACAAACCAATACCCTTTACAGCGTTAGACGCAAATTGCGGGAAAAAGATTAAGTGAAAAAGTTTTTTCTTCCCTCATGCAATCTCCGCTCCGGAGATCTGCCGGGAGTATGCCGTCGGTGCTTCCGATTTCGCCGATACGGCCACCGTAACTTGCGAAGCACCGGCGGCGAGGAGCGTACGGGCCGCTTCGTTGGCTGTCGCGCCGGTGGTGAGCACGTCGTCTATAAGCAATATGTGTGCGCCGCGAATACCGGCAGGCGAGGTAACGGCAAACGCACCGCGAACGTTGCCCTGTCGGAGCGAAGCCGGCAGGCGAACCTGAGGCGGAGTGTTGCGAACACGAATCAACTCATCGCCCAACGGAATCCCAAGCCTGCCTGAAACGCCGTCGGCCAAAACGGCTGAATGGTTCCACCCACGCCCAAGTCGGCGAAGCCAGTGCATCGGTACGGGCAGAATCAGATCAATCGAATCTACGTCGCAATGAGCGCCGACCGCCTCTGCCAATAGATTGCTGACGTATCGGGCGATATTGGACGCTCGGCGATACTTCATCCGAATTATCGCCTGACGCAGTGGAGCGGCATAGGGGCTGACGCGGATAAGTTGCCCGAACCTCGGCATCGTGGAAGGACATTCGAAGCATCCGTCCTCGTCGGCGTGAATCCCTTCCCCGACCGTTACGCCACAGCGAGGGCAATATCGCAAGGCTGTAAGGTACAGCAACTCCCGGCTGCAATTCGCGCAAAACCCCCCGCGCACCTCATGGCCACAACCACACCCCACACACACCTCAGGTAAGAGGAGATGGAAAACAGAACGAAAAATGTCGGGTACGAAGGGTAACATAGTGTCTGCTTGTCTGATTGTTTCGACGCATCGGTCTGTGTCAAGGTTTTAGGCTGTAGGCTGGAGGCTTTAGAAAAAAAGTGGGACTCCGCTTCGCTCCGTTCCAGCCTACAGCCTAAAACCTTGACAGGACCTGTCGGGCAACTAGACTTTCGCACAGGAGAAATACAGAACAATGACAAACAACAAGCCGGAATTCTGTTTTTCCGCAAAGGCGGCGCGGATATAACACGGGAAGTGGAGCAAGCGTGAGTACACTCAAAGCCTATCTTGGCAAAGACCTCGCCAAGGCCACCGCAATGGCAACCGTGGCGATTACGCTGGTGATAACGGTCTTCGCCGTAATCGAACCGCTGCGCGAGCAGGGAATGAGCGGAACCCAAGCGCTGAAATTTTTCGGGTATATCATGCCGGTGATGTTCTCGCTGACGCTTCCGATTGCGGCATTGTTCGCCGCCACCATTGTCTATGGACGCTTCAGCAGGGATAACGAACTGATGGCCTGTCGGGCAAGCGGAATACCCGCCCTTTCGCTTCTGACGCCGGCAATCTGGTTAGGGGCAATCGTCTCGGTAGTTACGCTGGTTCTTGGTCTTTACATCGCGCCGAAGTTGATGTTTATCTCGGAGGCCTCGATAAAGAGGAACCTCCAGCAGATAGTCTATTACCGCCTCAAGAAGAAGCGGTATTTTGATTTTTCCAAGCGTATTTTTCACGCCGACCGGGTAAATCCCGGCAGCGGATGGATCGAGGGAGTGGTAGGCGTGGATTACTCCGATCCGGACGACGTCAAGTGCATGGTAGCGCCCAGCGCCGAACTTGAATTCGTCGAGCGCAACGGCGAGATGTATGTGCAATTTTACCCGACCAATCCTACCCTCCTGCGCCAGATCGGAGGGGACATCGGCACCGCCGATGCGCTTCGGCTTCGTCGCGGCGACCTGCCGAGCATGAAGGACGAACCCAAGTTTTACGACTGGACCAGGCTTCGCCGGACATTGGCGAATCCCGAAATCTGTCCCGCTGTGAACAAGGAAATCATCAAGATTAAACGCCGGATGGGCATCCAGAACTTTTACGATGATGTCATCCGCCAAATCAAAAAGGACGGTAAATACAAGCCCCTTCGGGAATTCATTCCTCCCGGCGTCAAGGCCGAAAGCGAACGAATCGTGATTGAGGCGTCCCAGGCGTCTCTGTACAAAGGCACTGAAGTCCGTCTGCAAACCTCGTTACCGCTGAGCACTTCGACTGGACCTTCAATGCCTTCGTTTCAGCGTGATGCCGTTCTTGTCAGCCAGTACAGCGGGAAGACGCTCAAGCGCCGATTGTGGGCCAAAAGTGTATATATCCGGGGCAACTGGGACAAAATACGCTCGGTAGTGCTGGTTACGGTGGTGCTGAATGACGTAACGATACTGGCAGCGGGTCAGCAGATTGAAAACGCTTACCATCGCCGGCGGGATGAAATAGGCTCCCTGGCCGTTCCAGCCGGAATCGCAGCCCGAAGCGAGCAGATTGATTCGGGAAACCTGTTGAAAAACGCGACCGATTACACTGATTCGCCACAGGTTCTCAAGATGATCAAAGACGTTCATGTCTCTATGATCCCCAGGCTTAAAAGTAAAATATACGCTGAGATGCACCAGCGTCTTGCCTACGGTATCAGTTGTCTTTTGATGGTGATGCTGGGGGCTGCACTGGGTCTGCTCCTCCGTGGCGGCGAAGCGCTGGTGGCGTTTGCAATCAGTGCCGGACCGGCATCGGCTGTGATTGTAATGATGCTGATGGGGAAGCAACTTATCGCAAATCCGGGCGTACCGGAAGCCTACGGTATCATTGTTATCTGGGGCGGAATCGCAGCAATGATAGGAGCAACCGGGTATATCTATGCCGTTACAATGAGAAGATGAATAACGAAGCTATCAGCTATCAGCCGCTGTTGCTGTTGTTGCTGCTGCTGATTGCTGATTGCTGATTGCTGAATCATGAAAACACTCGACAAATACATTATCAGAAACCTCATCACCAGCGTCGTGCTGTGCCTGGCGGCGATAATGCTTCTGCGCGTAGCCGCCGACCTGTTCTTTAACATGGATGAGTTCGCCGAGAACGGTGGAAGTGAAAAAACCTTCGGTATGATCATCACCGAGATAGGCACCTATTACTTTTTCCAGTCGTTTGTGTACTTCCGCCAGTTAGGCGGCGTGATTATCGTAGTGGCAGCGGCATTTACGCTCTGGCGAATGAATCACACAAACGAACTGACGGCAGTGCTCGCCAGCGGCGTGAGCCTGAACCGCGTCCTGCTCCCTGTCGTAATCTGCTCAATGGCGCTGAACCTGCTGATTATCGTCGATTCGGAACTGCTGATTCCACCGGTAAAACATAAACTGATACGAAAACGCGACGACGTTACAGGTGTCAGTTCCTTCCGTGTCCGCGTGGTCGTCGATGAAAAAAAAAGCGCCTGGTACTCCGGCAGGTTTGACCCTGTCCAGGACCGGCTTGACAAACCGATAATCTTCCTGCGTAACAAACAACTTGCGTACACGGGACATATCGCCGGACCGACTGCGGCCTATGACGCATCGGCGGACGGATGGGTTTTTACTCCCGCCGTACCTGTGAGTTCGAAGAAAAAGGGGGGGAAAGAAAAAGTACATGCCGTAATGCATATCAAAAACTTCAAAGCCCGGGCCGCACCGAACACCGAAGCCATCTACACACACCTCGACCCCGAAAAAATTATCGCAAAAGCACGAAAAGACCCAAAAAACAAGGACGTGAACTGGCGATTGGCAACGGCTATTCAGGGAATCAAAATCGAAGACCAAACCACCGGACTGACCATTCGTGCCGGACAACTGGACCTGAAGGTCATTGAAGATAAAGTTACCGGAACTGCCCTGCGGGACGCCTCTTTCATCTACAAACGCGCCGACGGTGAAGAATTGGCAAGGTTTCAGGCCACCGAAGCCTCTTACGATCACAGAGAACACCGATGGGTACTCACCGACGGGGCACTTGTGTATTCGTCCGACCTGGACCCGAATGAACTGTCGCTGAGGCAATCGGGCGATTGGCTGGAGTACATGTCAACAACCGAACTGACCAGGCTGCTGCGACTCCAGAAAGAATCGCTATCCGACCCCGAAGGGGCAATGCTCGCCAGATACACACGGTTCGCCGACTTCTTCAACAACATCATCCTGCTGCTGGTTACTATCCCGTTCATCCTCTCGCGCGAGCGGAACATCAAAGTGTCGGCTGGGCTTGCGCTTCTGATGGGAGGCGGAACATTCGCCTTCATCTACCTGTCCCGCTATTTAGGTTTCAGTCCGATAGTGGCCGCCTGGTTACCGATAATTATCATAGGCCCCATCAGCGCCGTCATGGTCGATTCAATAAAAACGTGATTGGGGACGACGTGACCACATCACCCGCTTGTAATACGCCGTCGGTGTGTTATAATATAGTTAGAACGAACTGCGTTTTTGGAGATTTGTCATGCTGAAATCATTGACCAAAGTGGGCAACAGCCACGCGATTTTGCTGGACAAGGTGATTATGGATCTTCTCGGAATCGACGCCGGCAGCCGGGTCAATCTGACCGTGGACGGTGGTTCTCTCGTTATAACGCCTGTCGAGCCTGCGGCGGACAATGCGAAGTTTAAAGCAGCCTCCGAACGGGCAGAGAAAAAATTCGACAAACTCCTGACCCGGTTGGCCTGATCCGTGGAAGAGAAAGAGTACATATTTCTGACCGTCGAACAGGTTATTGCTCTGAATCTTCGCGCCATTCGGAAGGATGGTGGAGTTCACGGTGTCCTGAATCGCAACCTGTTGTTGTCAGCGACGGCCATGCCGAGGGTAACTTTCGACGGACGATACCTGCACGAGTCGGTCGCAGCCATGGCCGGGGCGTACCTGTTCCACGTCTGCCAGGCACATGCCTTTTGTGATGGGAACAAACGAACGGCGGTTCTCGCCGCCGTGGTCTTTCTGGACCTCAACGCCTACGGCATTGAAGTCGGCGACGATGAGTTCGAAGAACTTGTCCTGGGCGTCGCCGGCCACGCTATCAACAAAGACCACGTGATGGAATTCTTCGAAAAACATGTCCTGTCGAAGTAGGCCTGCGGTATTGTTGGAAGTTTTTTTCTCGCTCCCCGACTGCTGTTACGTTGAGTAATCATGGATAAAAACAATGTCGCTGATAATTGCTGAAAATATCACCCATGCCTTTGGAACGCATGAGGTTATAAAAAACGCCACCTTCCGCCTGGGCGAATCCCATCGCATCGGACTGGTAGGGCCTAACGGCGAGGGAAAAACCACGCTGCTGCGCGTTATCGGGGGGCAAACCGAGCCGACTATCGGCAAAGTACATCGCAGCCAGGCTCTGCGAATCGGCTACCTGCCCCAGGACCCCCCTGCCGGTCAGGACAAAACAATCCACGACGCGATGCTCGACGTATTCTCCGACCTCCGCCGCATGGAGCAGCAACTGCACGACCTCGCCGGCAAAATGGAGCACGGCGACACAGGCCAGGCTGACCTGATGAAGCAGTACGACGGGATACAGTCCAAATTCGAAGCCCTCGGCGGACACGACTATCACAGGCGAATTGAACAGGTACTGACCGGTCTGGCCTTCGGACCTGAGATGTGGGATCGCACACTCTCGGCCCTCAGCGGCGGCGAGCGAACACGGGCATACATGGCGGGCCTGCTGCTACGGGAACCGGACCTGCTGATGCTCGACGAACCGACCAATCACCTCGACCTGGATTCGGTCGAATGGTTGGAATCATGGCTGGGGTCGTTCCGTGGGGCATTGATAGTCGTCTCGCACGACCGGTATTTCCTCGACAGCGTAACGACCGAGACGTGGGAAATCGCCTTCGGTAATTTGGAGACTTTTCGAGGCTCGTACAGCAAGTATCTGCCCCAGCGCGACGAACGATACACCGAACGCATGCGCCAGTGGGAAGCCCAGCAGGAATATATCGCCAAGACCGAGGACTACATCGCCCGCAACATCTCCGGTCAGCGCGGCAAGGAGGCCAGAGGCCGGCGCACGCGACTTGAGCGATTCATGCGGGATGAAGCCATCGCCAGACCACAGGAGCATCGGACCATCAATGTATCGCTCCAGGCCGGGCGCAGAACGGGCGATTTGGTCTTCCGGGCATCCGACCTTTCCGTCGGATACGACGCGCCGCTCCTGGAAATCGAAACTCTGGACGTCAATCGAGGCCAGCGTATCGCCATCCTTGGAGCCAACGGTATCGGTAAAACCGCCCTTCTGCGAACGCTGATGAGCGAGATAAAACCGCTGGCAGGGAGTGTTCGCGGCGGCTCCAACGTCAAGATCGGCTACCTGCCACAGACACACGAGCGGCTCGACCCGAACGATACCGCCCTGAAGGCCGTCATGTCAGCCGAACCGGGCTGTACGCCAGAGAAGGCCCGATCCGCACTCGGAAGGGTGCTTCTGGGTCAGGACGAATCGCTCAAACGAATCGACGAACTCAGCGGAGGCCAGCGAAGCCGCGTCGTACTGGCACGGCTGATGGTGCAGAACCCAAACGTCCTGATGCTCGACGAACCGACCAACCACCTGGACATCCCCTCCACCGAAATAATGCAGGATGTGTTGCAAAACTTCGACGGAACGGTCGTCTTCGTCAGCCATGACCGCTACCTCGTCCAGGCAGTGGCGACGCATATCTGGGTGATTGATGGAGGCCAGGTTCAATGTATCATCGGCGGATGGGAAGCGTTTTCGACGTGGCGGAACAAACGTCGCAACGCCGGCAACGGGAAAACCGGAAGTAAGAACGCCGAAAAAACAAAACAGGACCGCAAGGCCGAATACCGCCGGAACCGCAGACTTACCAACCTGATGCAGCGACTCAAACGCCGCCACGAGGAAATCGAAGCCGAGATTGAGATCGTCGAAGCCGAAATTGCCAAACTCAACGACGAAATTTCCGCAGCAAGCGAATCCGGCGACACCGACCGCGTCGGACAACTATCCAAAGAATACCCAGCCAGAGAAACCAAACTCGAATCACTGTGGAACGAATGGGAACATATCGGCGAAGAACTGGGCAAACAGTAATCACAGCCCCGGGTGCCGTGGTCGCGGTGTTTGCGACCACGCAGACTTGCGGGCGTTAACGTGGTCGCAAACACCGCGACCACGGCACCCTTGTATTCACTTTGAATGAGTATTATCTTTCTTCCATGCGTTACACAGTGCGAAGGCATCGTAAGAGTTTTGACATTATCGGGGATGCACACTGCCTGACGTTCTCCTGTTTTCAAAGACAACCCTTTTTCAATGGCCGATACTCACCTCGCTGGTTCCTCGATGCGGTAGAACAAGCGCGGAGCAAACACCCCTTTGAACTCTGGGCCTTCGTAATCATGCCCGAACACGTCCACATGGTAATTCTTCCGCATGAAGGTGTTAAGATTCGTACAATTCTGTCTCGGACGAAACATCCCGTAACCCGCCGTGCGCTTCACTTCGTCGAGAAGAACTGCCCGTCATTCGCCGCCCGGATGATCGACCGTCAGCCCAACGGAAAGATAACGCATCGTTTTTGGCTGCGTGGCGGGGGATATGACAGGAACCTTCGTTCTGTGCGCGACGTGCATGAGAAAATTCGATACATCCACGAAAATCCTGTCAGGAGGGGTTTGGTGAAGTGTCCGGAAGATTGGCAATGGTCCAGCGCATCGGCATGGGCAAGCGACATAGACGAACCGATTCGAATTGATAGAGAGTCTCTACCCCCGTTAGAGATATTATGAGAAAACTGGGTGCCGTGGTCGCGGTGTTTGCGACCACGCGGACTTACGGGCGTTAACGTGGCCGCAAACGCAGCGGCCACGGCACCCGGCGTATAGTATAATATCCGTTACGAACTTCGAATTAACGGAAAGGAAAAATATGACGCCAAAGGAAATCCTGAAGCAGACCCGACGGAGTAAACGACACGATGGTAAACCTTTCCTGTATTGGTGGGATATTACCCCTGTGCAGGTCCATGCCTTGGAGTGGTCTGGCGATGTCGAGTTTGTAAAAACGGACACTGGAGAACGGTGCGTTGTGCCAATGGATGTGCTTCGCGAGTACCTTGTTCCGGAGCAACAGACAACACGAGCAGCAGAGAGCTGGGGAGTGAAGGTTCTAAAAAACCACGAAGATGAACTCGCGTTTGAGCCGAGGACGGGTAAGGCAGGTAAATATCTTTTCCTGCCAGTGATCTGGATCAATGAGCGGGAAAAAGACTGAACCAGTCCGGCTGGGTGCCGTGGTCGCGGTGTTTGCGACCACGCGAACGTGCAGGCGTTAACGTGGTCGCAAACGCCGCGACCACGGCACCCCATATCAGGCCCGCTCTTGCTCCGAACGTAATCTCAAAGTACATTCATGCCATGAAGCGCATCTGGCAATATACCGTCGTCGCGGCGCTGGTCGGACTGGCTGCGGTTATCGCGTGCAACAAGGTTCGCAATTTCGACACCTTCTGGCACCTCAAGAGCGGACAATGGATGCTCAGCGAGTTGAGCGTCCTCGACCACGACCCCTTCACCGCTACCGACCAAAAGCCCGGCAAATGGGTCAACGTCCACTGGGGATTTCAGGTAATAGTCGCAGCCGTTCATCGCATCGGCGGCTTCGGCGGACTGGTCATCCTGAAAATGATCGTTTTCGCCGGTACGATAGCGGTATTCGCGTCCTGGCTGCGGAAACGATGCCCGCCCGCGCTGCTGATATTCGTCGCTATCGCCGTCATTATCGGCGTCGAAGAGCGCGTCCGCGTCAGGCCTGAGATATTCACCTTCCTGTTTTTCATAACGACGCTGATCTTGCTCGAATCGGTTCGCCGGGGCGGTTCGCTGAAGCGGCTGTGGTGGCTGGTTCCGCTCAACATCCTCTGGGTCAACATGCACGGGCTGTTCATCATAGGCGTCGCCGCCACGTGGGCAGCGGTAATCGGCGCTCTCATCGACCGGGCACTCCGGCGCGACACCGCCGGGACGCTGGCGACGGGAAAGGCTTTGCTTCCGATTATCGTCGCAACGGCGGCCTGCTTCATAAGCCCCTGGCCGATAGAGGCAGCCCTGCACCCGCTGCTCCTGCGAACGCGAGTTACCGGCGAGCAGGCAATGTACACCTTCGGGGTCTCGGAGTTCTGCCCTACCTACAGGGCCGACATCTTCACAAGCGTCCCGATGGTAACGGCTCTGATCCTGGCCCTGGCGGCGCTGGAGGCAATGCGAGCACGCCGAAAATCCCTGCCGACAGGACACATCCTATGGTACCTCGGATTCGGCGCATTAGGCGTAATGGCGGTGAGAAACGTACCCTTGTTCTGCATCCCCGCCGGTTTCCTTCTGGCGATCCACGGCGGGGATTGGCTACACGAACTTACCCGGCGTCGGCGGGTCCTGGCGAAGATGGGAAAATTCGCCACAGTAATAATGATACTGCTCCTGACGGCGACAGTCGCCGGCTACGCAACAGAAACCGTTTATCGTTGGCAACGTAGGCCGGCGTGCCGCTTCGGGCTGGGGCTGGTCGATGGGCTGCACCACGTCGAAATGGCCAAGTGGCTCGGAGAGGCAGAACTGTCCGGGGACGTCCTGTCGCTCGATTTCGGCGACGGCGGAACGTTCATCTACTACAGTTACCCGCGCCGGCGTATCTGGATGGATGGCCGACTTGAGGTCCACCCGCCGGCCAAACTCAAGAGGCTCCAGCAAATC
>DAOVLV010000206.1 GCA_030631085.1 Planctomycetales bacterium
AGCCTCGCCGATGAGCGTCAGCGGTATTCCCATATCCAGCGCGCTGATTCCCGTCCATTTGCCCGTGCCCTTCTGGCCGGCAGTGTCGAGAATCACATCGACCATCGCCTTACCCGTTTCCGGGTCGGTCGCCGCGAGGATGTCGCGGGTGATTTCGATGAGGTAACTGTCCAGTTCGCCTTTGTTCCATTCGGTGAAGACTTCGGACATTTCCGCCGGCGTCATTCCGACAGCATTCATCAGCGAATAGGCTTCGCAGATAAGTTGCATGTCGCCGTACTCGATGCCGTTGTGTGTCATTTTGACGTAATGGCCTGCACCGTTCTCGCCGACCCAGTCGCAGCAGGGTTCGCCGTCGCTCTTGGCCGATACTGCCTGGAAGATGGGTTTTACGTGTCCCCAAGCGGCTGGGCTTCCGCCGGGCATGATGCTAGGCCCATGACGCGCGCCCTCTTCGCCGCCGGAGACGCCCGTGCCAATGTAGAGCAGGCCTTTGCCCTCGACGTACTCGCATCGGCGAATTGTATCATTATAGTTGCTGTTTCCGCCGTCGATGATGATGTCGCCGGATTCGAGGTTAGGGATAAGTTTCTCAATGAACGCATCGACGGGCGCGCCTGCTTTGACCAGCAGCATCACCCGTCGAGGGCGTTTCAGCGCAGCGACGAACTCTTCGATGGAGTGGGTTCCTATGATGTTTGTGTCGGCGGCGGGGCCGGTGATGAAGTCGTCCACCTTGCTGACGGTGCGGTTAAAGACTGCTACGGTGAATCCGTGGTCGTCCATATTCAGTACGAGGTTCTGGCCCATCACAGCCAGTCCGATTAGTCCAATGTCTGCCTGCGGCATCTACTTGTTCCTTTCTGTTTGATTGCTGAAAAGCTGACCGCTGACTGCTTTTTTCATGCGAGGGACAGGACTCGAACCTGCACCCCTTTCAGGACCAGGACCTAAACCTGGCGCGTCTGCCAATTCCGCCACCCTCGCTGTAGCACGAATTTCACGAATTATAGCGATTTTCACGAATTACACAAATGCACTTAATACTGTAATTAGTAATTCGTAAATCGTAATTAGTAATTGGTCAAAAAAGACCCGATACCGAATTACAAATTACGAATCACGAATTACCAATTACGAATTACCAATTACAGAACAAGCAGTTACCGCCACCAGTGAGAAGTAAAGTTTCGTTGTAGTATTAACTAATACCTGGAAAAATCGGAGAAATTTTTTGCGAGGTCCGCAACTTCAGGGCTATAATATAGTTGAATTAATAGTGGTGTTCGCATCGTGCCGAAAAGCGAATGCCGAAGCCGTTATTGGACGATGAGTTAAAACATATGAGAACATACTCACCGGGCAGGGTTTATCTGTCATACCAATGCTTATCCTGCCCAAGCGGGTCCCATCTCCGGGCGACTCGAAAAAGAGACGCCTGGCCCGCCTGTTATCGTCGCGAATTTGCGGTCTGTATCAATTGTTTATCAAAAGCGCGACGGATTCCTGGAATTGTTTCGCGGGACAACAGGCCTGCGTGGGCTTCGACTTGCTTGCCGAAGCGAACTCTTCAATTGCAGGATATGCGCTGGACACCTAGGCCCGGCGCATAGATAATGCGGTATTCGTGAATGTAATGTTCACGACGGAAGGAAGGGAGATAGACCATGGCCATTGACTTTCGATGTGAAAACTGCGGAAAATTATTGAGCGTAGAGGCCAAAGAGTCCTCGAAAATCAAGTGCCCCCATTGCAAGGCGACGGTATTGGTACCTGCCGGTCTGGCGTCTCTTCCCAGGCCTCAGATTCCCGGAGACGAAACCGAAACGCGCCCCGATCAGCCTGTCGGGACGACCGAAACCGAAGCCGAAATCCTCGCCTCCGCAGAGTCCGATGCACTGGCCAAAGCAATGGCGACACTGATGCCATGGGTTATCAGCCTGTTCTTCCATGCCGGTATCCTGGTAATCCTGGCGTTCTTTGCGATTATCGTGTCCCAAAAGAAACTCAAAGCCAATATCGTCGTCCCGAATGTCCCAATTTCAGAGAACCTCACCGAGAACATAGCCGGCGATATGAATCCCGAACTGCTCGCAAAGACCCTCGAGAAGCCCGACGAGAAGTTCTCCAATCGCGACTCGAAGATACCAATGACCAATATGGGGGAGACCGAGAATAAAATCACAATGTACGGTACCGCCGGCGGCGCTGAGACCGGCGGCGCTCGCGCCCGGATGGGACTACCGGCCGACCGCGGCAAACCCAAAACCCGGGCATTCGGTACGAAGGGAAACGCCTGGCACGTCATTTATGTCATGGACCGCTCCGGATCCATGCTGGACACCCTCGACGAGGTCAAAAAGCAGATATTACGGTCAATCTGCCTGCTCAAACCGGAACAGACATTCCACGTGATATTCTTCGCTACGGGCACACCCAAGGAAAATCGTCCCCGCCGACTTGTCTATGCCACGATACCCAATAAGCGCGAAGCGCGGAAATTCATGAAGGACATCACCGCTGGTGGATCGACCGACCCCATCCCCGCCCTCAAAAGGGCATTTACCATCCTCAAAAATACGCCCGGGAAACGGCAAGGGAAACTGATCTATCTGCTGACTGACGGGGAATTCCCGGATAACGAAAAGGTTCTCAACGCCATCAGAACCTTGAACGCCAAACATGAAGTCCACATTAACACCATCCTGCACCGTCACCACAGCCCAGACGTGATGAAGGTGCTCCGTCAAATCGCAAAAGAAAACGGCGGAGAATTCAAGTTTGTCCAGGAGGGCGAATGAACCGAATTAATACTACATCGCAACTTATCACGGATGATAATTGTTCAGTCCCGAAGGGACAAGGGACGGTAGCCGTGGGCGTCAGCCCACGGAGATCGGTTGTACAACAACCCCAGCCCCGGAGGGGCGCCGGAAAAACCGCTTACAGACAACGCTCTCCATACGCTTTTTCCAACGTCCCTTCGGGACTGAATTTTTTCGGCCTTTTTCCGGGGGCTTTAGCCCCCGGCTACTGTCCGCCGGCCCGTCGGGCCTGTGAAAAGTTGCGATGCAGTATTACGTTATCATTGTGCGTCGCAGCAATCTTGACCGTCGCAGCGTCCGCCGCGGCGGATTCGATTAAACTGACCAGCGGAATAACGCATGACTCGGTAAAAATCGTGGGCGTTTCAGACGGTACGATCCGCTTCCTGTGGGGAAAAAGTACCCTAAGCAAACCGGTGAGCAAAGTGGCTTTCATCAACATCACCGACGACGGGAATTTCACGAAGGGCGAAAACCTCCTCGGACAGGGCAAATACGCCGAGGCCGAAAAAGCCTATTCATCAGCACAACGCACCGCAACCAAGTGGAAAAAAACGCTGATTGATTATCGTCTCCTCGCTGTCAGCAACGCAGCCGGGCATATAGACAAATCCACAGCCCGCTGGTTGAAAATAGTCGATGATGCCTGTCGTGAGTCTTCAAATCGAACGGCCGACGTATCAGCCGGAGTCCTGTCCCTGCGTCCGAAGAAGCTCGCCCCACCGAAAAGCAAAGCCAACGACAGGGCCATTACTCTGCTGAACGGAAAGATTAAAGAGACAAAGTCCGACGCGTACGTCAAGGCGATTCGCGAACTGCTCGTTGATCTTTACGAGTGCCAGGGGCAACTCGCCAAAGCCAGGGCCGAAGCGATGAAACTGGCGGGTAAAACACCGACAAGCAAACCCTCCGGCGGAACGAAAACGCTGCCGGTCGGTTCGGCAAACGTGCAACTGCGCCTGGCTTCGCTGTCGATGAAGGAAGGTCAATTCGATAAGGTAATCGAACTGTTACAGCCGAGGATGAAGCAATTCGCAGCGCCCGAACTCCCCACGGCAATGCTGCTTCTGGGGAAGGCGAAACTGGAAAAGGCAAAGGCCGAATCGAAAAAACCGGCATCGAGAAAACTTCTGATCGAAGCGGGTCTTGACCTGATGCGGGTGGCAGTGTTTTTTACCTCCAGTAGCGAAGCGCCGCACGCGCTTCTTCTGGCAGGAGAAGTTAACGAACGACTGGGAAACAATCGAGGCGCTAAAGCGGCATATTCAGCCGTTGTCAGAAGATACGCCAAATCACCAGCGGCAAAAGAAGCGAAAAAGGCATTGGAACGAATGAAGAAATAGGGTGTAGGGTGTAGGGTGTAGGGTGTAGGGCGTAGGGCGTAGGGAATGGCAGGCTCCACGCATTACAGGGAGCAATAATATGGGAAAAACAGGTGGATACAAAGATCTCATTGCCTGGCAGAAAGCAATGGACCTTGTTGAGGCGGTCTATCGCGCCAGTGGAAAGTTTCCTTCGGAAGAAAGGTTCGGTTTAACATCGCAGGTTCGATGTGCCGTCGTGAGCGTACCGTCCAATATTGCCGAAGGGTACGCCCGGTCAGGCCGGAATGATTACCTGCGTTTTTTGGATATAGCCCGTGGCTCTGCCAATGAAGTTGAAACGCAGATTTTGGTCGCAGCCCGCCTTGGGTTTACAGAAGACAATTTGGCGGAGCGTTTACTGGAATTAATCGACGAAGTACAAAGAATATTGAAGGGGCTGGTCAGGGGACTAAAGAAATAGTTCGAGGACCGGCGTCAGGAGTTAGTCTTTTTCTCCTACGCCCTACGCCCTACACCCTACACCCTGATGAAATGAGGAGAACAGATGCGGCGACGGATATTGATTAGTGCAGGACTGACGGCAATGGTGGTAATGTGGTTCGCGGGCGTTGCAATGGCGGCAGAGGATGATGTCGGAGACGTTACGAAAATCAAGTACTTCGACTGGTTTGTTA
>DAOVLV010000425.1 GCA_030631085.1 Planctomycetales bacterium
CGTCAAATTCTCGCAGGTACTTTTCCAACATTGGCTTCAACTGTTTAATCAGTTTGGCGTCCATTCTGTATCTCCTTCCAGAAAAAAGGGTTCTGGAAGCAGTCATCGGATGGCCGCTTGAAAATTCTTGAGCATAAGTTTCGTTGTAGTATTAGAGGCTTGGTGGACAACGGGTTGTTGGCTGCCGAGGGCGCGACCAACCGCCTGATTTACAGGTTCAAGGGGGCGAAGCAGCGAACTTGCGACAAACTCACAACAAACTTGCGACGCATACTTGCGACATGCTGCGACAGGTAGCTATGACAAACTGTGACGCAATTTAAAAACCGGCTGGCCTACAGGTGGTTACCAAAAAGCGGGCGAGCGGATTCGAACCGCCGACGTCCAGCTTGGGAAGCTGGCATTCTACCACTGAATTACGCCCGCAAATTTCCCTGAAGAAATCATACATTTTTCGAGTGACTTGTCCAATCTTTTCGTCAGGGCGTAGGGCATAGGGCGTAGGGCGTAGGGGAAAACGGAAAGAAACAGGGACCCGTCTTCGCATGGCTACGCCGTGGCAGGCTTGGACTTGGAAAACAGAAGAACAGATGAACCAATCAACCAATCAACCAATTACCATTTACGACCATTGCTTGACTTTGTGTTGCCGGTCTTTGGATAATCGTTGTGCGAGTGAAGGATTTTACCGATGCAGACGCGTGTTATCACAATAGGTTCCTCTAAAGGCAAGGCTGGGCGTTTTGATACGTTCGCTGTGGCCCGGCTGATTGCTCCGGCAGTGAAGGCATTGCGCGCGGGAAAACTGGTGGCATTTCCCACCGAAACGGTCTATGGACTTGGAGCCATCGCCACTGACGCCCGCGCGGTGGGGCGGCTTCGGAAGGTCAAAAATCGTCCGAAATCGCCTTTTACCGTTCTTATACCTTCGCCGGACGAAGCGAAACGATACGTCAAAGACATCCCGCTTCCTGCGCCGACGCTGATGAAGAAGGCCTGGCCCGGACCTGTAACAATTCTTCTTCCCGTGGCCGGAAAATTCGCGCATCGGTCTCTCCAGAGCAGAGCGTTATTCCGACGGATAGCACCGGCCGGTATGATAGGGTTGCGATGCCCGGATCATCCGGTAACGCAATTACTGCTGAAGCGGGTCGGTAAGCCGGTTCTTGCACCCAGTGCGAACTTGGCCGGTAAAACTTCGCCGAGATGCGCCGAGGACGCTCTTGCTCAACTTGATGGGCGGATCGACTTCCTCATCGACGCCGGCGCGACGCAATTCAGCAAGGCCTCCACGATTGTTTCGGTTGGGCGGGGCGGATACAAGGTCGTCCGCGAGGGCGTTCTCGATGCCGGTGCGATTGATCGGATGATCCACCGGCAGATTCTGTTCGTCTGCACCGGAAACACCTGCCGAAGTCCAATGGCATCGGCGCTGGCGAAAAAAATACTGGCAGAGCAGGCCGGTTGTAAGCCCGACGAGTTGGGGAAATTTGGTCTGGAGGTGCTTTCGGCGGGCGTTTTTACTGCCGGCGGCGGTTTGGCGACTCCCGAAGCAATCGAAGCGGCCGGCGAACTGGGCGGTAACGTAAAAAATCATCGCTCCAGAAAACTCACAGACAGGTTGACTGTTTCGTCGGATTTGATATTCTGTATGGGCCGGAGCCACCTGGACGCGATAGTCCGGCAGGCGCCGACGGCGTCAGAGAAAACTTTTCTCCTCGATGAGACAGGCGACATCGAGGATCCGATTGGCGGCGATTTGCGGACGTACCTGCGAACCGCTAGGCGAATTGAACGATGCCTGAAAAAACGAGTAAAAGAGAACCTGCTATGAAAATCGCAATAGCCGCTGACCATCGCGGGCACGCAATGAAGGAAAGAGTCGCCGCCCTGCTGGCAGAGCAGGAGCACGATGTTCTCGATATGGGGACGAACTCGTCGAAGAGTTGCGACTATCCGGACATGGGATACCAGGCCGCCAAGGCCGTCGCTGACGGTGTGGCCGAGCGGGGTATTACGCTCTGCGGAAGCGGTATAGGAATGAGCATCGCTACCAAC
>DAOVLV010000092.1 GCA_030631085.1 Planctomycetales bacterium
ATGGTCGCAGAGAAGAAAAAGCAACTGAAATGCGCGATTTACGCCTGCAGTGCGGTACAAGAGGAATTGGGTCTGCACGGTGCGGCTATGAACGTCGAGAACGTCAGACCCGACGCCGCTGTCGCCGTCGATGTAACTCACTCCACCGACACGCCCGGAATAGACCTCAAGCAGCACGGCGAGATCAAGTTGGGCAAAGGCCCGACCGTCAGCCTCGGACGGGAAAACCACCCCGTTGTCGTCCATCGTCTTCGGTCGGCTGCGAAAAAGAAAAAAATCAACCTCCAGACCGAGACCTTCAGCCTGACCGGTGGGACGAACGCCCTGGCGATCTACGCCAAGCGCGGCGGCGTACCTTCAGCCATTGTCGGAATACCCAACCGCTATATGCACACCACAGTCGAGATGATCGACCTGAAAGACCTCCAGCGAACAGCCGAGTTGCTGGCCGCCTTCTGCGCCGACGTCAAAAAAGGCGAACGATTCAAGGTGGAAGTATGACCGGCTGAAACCAGGAGACAAGAGATGCGCAAAGAATCATTGGAGTTCCTCAGGGAGTTGTTGACGACGCCCAGTCCGTCCGGCTACGAGTCTCGCGGACAGAGAATCTGGTGCGAGTACGCCTGCAAATTTGCCGACGAGGTTCACACCGACGCCTACGGCAACGCCGTAGCGGTGCTGAATCCCCAGGGGAACCCGAAGATTATGCTCGATGGCCACGCCGACGAGATCGGCCTGATGGTCAAGCACATAGACGACAACGGCTTTGTCTTCTTCCAGCGTGTCGGCGGAGTTGACCCGGCGCTGGTTCGTGGCAAAAGGGTCAACATACACACCGCAAAAGGTGTCGTCCGCGGGGCAACCGGCACCCCATCACCCAACCTGCGGCAGCGCGATGATAAAGATCCCAAGGTCCCCAAGATGCACGAAATTTTTATAGACATCGGCGCCAAGGATCGTAAAGACGCCGAAAAAAGGGTAGCCGTCGGCGATCCGATCACGTTCGCCGATGACTTTGAGATCATCATCGGCAATGTGGCGGTGGCTCGCGGTTTTGACGATCGCGTGGGCACCTGGGCGGTAATAGAGGCGCTTCGCCTGGCGGCCGCCGGGAAGAAAGAATTGAAATGCGCGATCTATGCGTGCAGTTCCATCCAGGAAGAAGTGGGTGCGGTGGGTGCGGCCATGAACGTCGCCAACGTCAGGCCCAACGCCGCCGTCGCCGTTGATGTTACTCACGCCACCGACACGCCCGGAATCGACGTTAAACAGCACGGCGAGGTCAAACTCGGCAAAGGCCCCACGATCAGCCTCGGACGGGAAAACCACCCCACTCTCGCCTGGCGACTACGTAAGGTCGCAAAGGCACGCAAAATCCCAATTCAGATCGAAGCCTTCAAGCCGACCGGTGGGACGGACGCCCTGCCCATATACAGCAAGGAGGGCGGGATTCCCTCGGTCGTGCTGGGCGTCCCCAACCGCTACATGCACACCACCGTCGAAATAATCGATCTGAAAGACCTACAGCGTACAGCCGAATTGCTGGCCGCCTTCTGCACCGATGTCAAAAAAGGCGAACGATTCAAAGTAAAAGTGTAGTAGTCAGTAGCCCGTTTAGCCGCCGACGGCACGTCGGCG
Source organism: Planctomycetales bacterium (assembly GCA_030631085.1). Taxonomy (GTDB): domain Bacteria; phylum Planctomycetota; class Phycisphaerae; order SM23-33; family SM23-33; genus JAUWNJ01. The sequence goes on from DAOVLV010000092.1 coordinate 1,639, forward strand.
TATAGCGAGACACAAGTAACAATCTTCATGGAACTGACCGGCAAAATCGCGTTGGTAACAGGTTCTGCCAAGCGTATCGGAAAGGCGATTGCTCTGGCCTTGGCCCACGCCGGAGCCGACGTGATTATTCATTACAACCGCTCGCAGGCCGACGCCAAAGCAACGGCCGGTTGTTGTAGGCTGGGACGAAGCGAAGCGGAGTCCCACCTTTGTATTCCTATCCAGGCAGACCTGTCGAAACCCGAACAAATCGAGGCTATGTTTGTGGCTGTGGGCGAGAAATTCGGCCGGCTTGACGTGCTGGTCAATAACGCCGCCATCTTCAAACGCACGCCGTTAGAAACGCTGTCGGCTGAAGATTGGGACTCGCAGATGAACCTCAACGCCCGCGCACCGGCATTGTGCATCACCCACGCCCTGCCGCTGATGAACGACGGCGGAGCCATCATCAACATCACCGACATCGCAGCCGAGACTTCCTTGGCGGGATACCCCGCCTATTGCGCATCCAAAGCCGCACTGCTGGCACTGACTAAAAGCGCCGCAAAAGCACTGGCTGACAGGGGCATCCGTGTCAACGCCGTCGCGCCGGGCGCGATCCTCTGGGCCGATGACATTTCGGAAGCGGAAAAGCAGACCGTTTTAGACAATATCCCTTTGAAACGTCTCGGCTGTCCCGACGACATCGCCGAAGCAGTCGTCTTCCTCATCCAACAGGACTACATCACCGGACAAACCCTCCGCATCGACGGAGGGTGGTATATGGGATAACAAGGGCCGAGGTGCGGCCGGAGCCGTGCTATGGGTCTATTTCTTCGGTAGTTTGGCGGCTTCTGTCCTGCCGCTAGGCAGGGCACGCTGGCAGGCGAGTCGGATTTGCGAAACGAGGTAAACTGCCTGCCGCGTCAGTATGATCGCGATGATCGTAGCAGTAACGGAGACAACGTAAATTCCCAAAGGCACCATGGCGAATATCATTACCTCCAGCGCGCTGAGCGATTCCCACGACCTGCCGCCCAGGAAAAAATCACTCATCAGGTACACCATCAGGAACGTGATAACCATTGCGATTGCCCAGAAGCATACGAACAGCAGGTTCTCGTTCGTCGTCGGCAGGGAGAACTTTCGGGCGCCAAACTGGTTCAGCCATGACATATCGCTCCCAGGCCTGACCTTTACGAATCCGCTGAACGGTTTCGTCCAATTCTTCATGGCCATTTCCTGGGGAGTGAACTTATGCCCGGCGATACCTTTACAGCGGGAATTCAAGGCCACTCGGTACACCTGCGTTATCCTGTGGAATCTCCTGGCGGCTCTGGGATCGTCGGGGCAGCAGTCGGGATGGCATCCGAGAACGGCCTTGCGGTAGGCGCGCATTATGTCCTCAATGCTGGTTTCGGGCGTAACCCCGAGGAGTTCAAAAATTATATCCTCCGTTATCATGGTATTATTATAAATTTTCCCTTTGGACTGTTGCCGATTCCACATCAGACATATCAACCCATATTTTACCCTCCCCTGCTTCTCGTTAAGGTGGAAAATATAAAAAATCTCGCCTACTGCCAAGACAGCACGGTTGCCGGATGACACTCTCCTGCAGATGACCTGTTGCAATTTCCGTCAAATTGTTATAGTAACGCCGATTATGGACCAGCCATATTTACAACGTCGGTATCTGTTGAGTTTCGACAGCAGGGACATCGGGCACATCTTCACGGACGTGCTGGTGGTCGGTGCAGGCGCTGCCGGTCTGCGGGCAGCACTGGCGTCAGCCGACGACATCCAGGTACTTGTCCTGACCAAAGGCGATCCCGCTCAATCCAACACCTACCAGGCCCAGGGCGGAATCGCTGCGGTAATGGCTGACGACGATTCAATCGAAGCGCACATAGCCGACACTATCGCCTGCGCAGTCGAGCTTGGCGATGAGGAAGTAATCCGCCGGATGGTTTCCCGTGCCCCCGGCGCTATCGCCGAGATGATCGAATGGGGTCTGCCCGCCGACACCGAGAACGGTAAGGTCGCTCTCGGACGAGAAGGCGCACACTCCGCCGACCGCATCGTCCACGCACACGGCGACGCCACGGGAAAACACCTCGCCGAGATGCTCATCGCTCGCGCGAAGACCCATGACAATATCAAGATATTCGACAACTGCTTCGTCGTGGACCTGATAACAAACGACGATGACGGAGCCGTCGTCGGTGCGATTACGTTCCATAACCGCTACGGCCTGCAGATGATCTGGGCGAAGCAGACGATCCTCGCCGCCGGCGGAGCCGGAATGCTCTGGCGCGAAACCTCCAACCCCCCCTGCTCGACCGCCGACGCTGTCGCACTGGCATTCCGTGCCGGTGCGGAACTGGCCGAGATGGAAATGATGCAGTTCCACCCCACTACTCTCTACATCGCCGGGGCGACCCGTGCCCTGATAAGCGAGGCCGTTCGCGGCGAGGGAGCGTACCTCATCGACCACGACGGATACCGCTTTATGGGCGATTACCACGCCGACGGCGAATTAGCGCCCCGCGACATCGTCAGCAGGGCCATCGCCGCACAAACGGCAAAGACCGGTTCGACGCATGTATTCCTCGACGTTCGCCACATCGGCGAGGAACGGTTCAAACGCCGATTCCCGCAAATTTACCAACTCTGCGCGGATTTCGACATCGATATCGCCAAAGACCTCATCCCCGTCCGACCGGCTGCTCATTACATGATCGGCGGCGTCAAGGCCGATGGCGAGGGAAGAACTTCCCTGCCGGGATTGTGGTCCTGCGGAGAAGCAGCCTGCACCGGTCTGCACGGAGCAAACCGCCTGGCGAGCAATTCCCTGCTGGAGACTCTGGTAGCCGGTAAGGCTTGTGGCCTGGGCGCAACCGCCGAAGCCAAACACGCCAATACAAAACTCACCGCCCGACGAATCATCTCGGACAATCCGCATTCCGACCGTACCGAACTGGACTTATCCGATATTCGCAATTCGCTGCGGTCGATGATGTGGCGGAATGCCGGTATCGTCCGCTCCGGTGCAAGGCTGACCGAAACAAAGGAGATTATCGGCTTCTGGGGAAGGTACGTCATGGACAAGGAGTTTTTCGACCCCGCCGGGTGGGAGGTCCAGAACATGCTGACAGCCTCGATGCTGGTCGTCGAGTGCGCCTTCCGCCGGACAGAAACCAGAGGCGTCCACTATCGAAAAGACTTCCCCGAAACAGACCCAGCCTGGGCAAGACGACAAATCCTACGAAGAACAGAACAGCAATTGGTGGTTATGTAAGGAATATGCAATGGCCCGTTTCCCCTGCCCATATCTGCATGGTGAAGTTGAATTGACAGAAGAGCGAGAGCATCATATTGCCGATCATCATCCCGATTTGCTTCCGGAACATCGCCAATGTATTATGGATACGTTGGCGGAACCTGATCAGGTTCGTCGTAGTTCACGGATGGGCAATGCAAGGTTATTTGCCCGCTGGTTTGACGATGTTAGAAGCGGCAAGAACGTTGTTGTTGTAGTCGTCAGCGATCCCGGACCAAACGAACGGCATTGGGTCATTACCGCTTATATCGCCAAGAAACTGGCTGAAGGAGAAATCGAATGGCCGAAAAGATGACTTTTCAATACGACCGTGAATCGGACATTCTCTACATTAACACATGCCCTCCATATGCGGAACAGGAATCCGAGGAACTCGGAGATGAAGTAATCGCGCGTATGAACCCGGCCACCGGTGAAATCGAGAATGTCGAAGTCCTCTTCTTCTCCACCCGACTGCTGCGAAAAGATATGTTTGAACTCCCCGTAACAGCCGATATGCATCTGGTTAAAGAAATATGACAAAAAGAGAAATCGCATCGCTGGCGTGCAAGATACTGGCCGTCTATGCTTTACTTCATATACCACAGTATTTGCAGGGCGTTTATTTTGCCCTATCCTCTATTATCCAGGGAGAACCGATATTTGGAGATACGTCTGGGGTTCTCTTGAATTTCTCTATTTTCCTCATCCCGACGCTGCTTTATCTTGCTGTCGGCATATTACTATGGCGGAGATCAGACGCCCTCGCGTCGCGGATGGTTTCCGATGATCAGCCGTCGGAAGGACAATCCACGATTTCAGGCCGGGCGGTTTCGGCGATTGCCTTTTCCATCGTCGGCCTGGTGGTCTTGGTCGACGCCATCCCGCGAATAGCCCGCGTCCTGTCCCATCTGGCATTTCAGCCTACCATGGAGTTTGAGGGCAGATGGACAGCCAACGTAATAGCCGAACTTATCGCTCTTGGTGTCCAGGTAATCCTGGGCGCGGTGCTGTTGGTGGGCGGACGGGCGTTATCGCAACTGGTAACAAAAATCCGCACCGCCGGACTGAATGACAAAGATCAGAACCAGGCGTAGGCTGGGCCGAAGCGAAGCGAGGCCCACCTTCTCACCCAAACAGGAGAACAAACCGTGCCGATTACCCCATGCCGTCCCAAGTGGAAAGGTACAATGACCGACCGCGAGCGGTTCAATAATCAGATGCACTACAGGCCCATCGACCGCTGCTTCAACATGGAGTTCGGCTACTGGAAGGAGAACTTCCACCAATGGCCGATCTTCATCGAAAACGGTATCACCGATAACGCCGAGGCCGACGTCTTCTTCAACTTCGACAAAATCGCCTACGTCAGCGGAGGCACGTGGCTCAACCCGCCCTTCGCCGAAAAGATCATCGAGGAGACCGCCACGAGCCGGATCATTATGAACCCCAACGGCCTGCTGGCCGAGGTTCCCAAAGACGGGCACGACACGATCCCGCATTACATCAAGTCATCTATCGTAACGCCGGACGACTGGAAGCGCGTCAAGGACGAGCGGCTCGACCTGAATGACCCTGCCCGCAAGATAGACGTCGATGCCGTCAAAAAAAACCACCCGCCGGACCGCGACTGGCCGCTTGGCGTCGATTGCGCCTCGATGATCGGAAAAGTCCGCGATATGCTCACCTTCGAAGGCCTGGCCTACGCCTGCTACGACCATCCTGAAATGGTCGAAGACATGGTCGAGACCTGCTGCCGGCTGGTGGAGAATTTCCTCGACCAGGTGCTGGGCGAAATCGACTTCGACTTCGCCAGCGGGTGGGAGGACATCTGCTTCAAGAACGGGCCTATTGTCTCGGTGGACTTTTTCAGGGACGTGGTTACACCGCGATACAAGCGAATCGGCGAGCGGCTCCACACTGCCGGGATCGACCTGTGGTTCACCGACTGCGACGGCGACGGCCGCCCGATCCTGCCGCTTATGATGGAAGGCGGGATTAACTGCCTGTTTCCTTACGAGGTCAACTCCTGTGCGCATCCGGGCGAATTGCTGGATG
>DAOVLV010000307.1 GCA_030631085.1 Planctomycetales bacterium
CTCTCGGCCCATCGCTGCTTGGGATCAACCTCAAGCGATAAACTCCCGTCCGGCTCAAAAAGTATGTCCTCCATATCCCACTTGTACTTGCGGATAAGGAAATCGGCCTGGTAGAGACGGTGCTCGCGGGTAAAAAGGTCTTCGGGGCATAGCGGCGCCTTTTGCTCGCCGGGCAATGACGGGTCGCCCAGGCCTCGCTGGTATGCGCTGAAATAAACGCGGTTCAGATTCAGTCGGCGGTATAGGCCGAAGGTCGCGCGAACGATGTCCGAATCGCTCTCGTTCGACGCGCCGACGATAAATTGCGTGGTCTGTTTGACACGCTCATAGCGGTTGCCTTTGGCGGTGAGTCGGCTGATGAGTTTCATCGGGCCTACGATGTCGCGGTCGAAATCCTTCATCTTCGAAAGCGTCTCGAAGGCCGACCGCTTCGGGGCCTCGACGTTGAGCGAAACCGCGCTTGCCAGCGAAAGCGCCCTGGCGATAGCGGCGTCGGATGAGCCGGGGATTATCTTCAGATGAATGTATCCGCGATAGCGGTGTTTGTGGCGGAGGATTTCCGCTGCCGCCGTCATGCGGTCCATCGTGTAGTCCGGGCTGCGAATGACTGCCGAGGTAAGGAACAACCCGAACGCCTTCCGCTGCCGGGCGTAGTCCATGAATACGCCTGCTATCTCTTCAGGGCCGAGCGTGCAGCGACGGCAATCCTGATCGTTTCGCAGCGGGCAATACCGGCAATCGTTGACGCACGAATTCGACAGGAGCGTCTTTAGAATGATGGACGTCCCCCCGCCGGGAAGCGAGGCTGGGTAAAGCCAGGTCCCGCCCGCGCCGCGACGACGGTGGTCGCCGTCGGTCGTACCGCACGCGCAGGAAAGGTCATACCGCGAGGCGTCGGCAAGGATCTCAAGTTTCCGCTGCGTATCCATTCAGGGTTCGCACGATACCCTAACACGAAACGAACAACAAGATAGAAATGAATATTTTTATTGAGGAGTTCTTATACCGCGTGTTTATTCGCCAGAAAAAGGTGTTTGACGCCGACGGGAATGTCGATTATAAGGGAAGCATCATGAAAAGCATTGCGACTCAAATCTCGCGCAGGCAGCAGAGTTTCCCGGGCATGTCCGTATGCCTGCGGATTGCTACGTATGCGCGCGCGAGGAACGGGCCGCGATGACGCATTAGGAATATGAGAAATTTCCAAGGCCCGTTCAAATGAGCGGGCCTTTTTTTATGGCTGGTGAAGGCATAAACGGAGCATTGAGCATGAGCAATAAACCTGAATGGTTTGAAACGTACTTTGACGGGCTGTACGGGCGGGCCTTTCCAAGTTCGGACACTAAGGCACGGGCGATCGCCGAAGCGCGGACGGTCAAGCGGGTGTTGAGACTGCGCAAGGGCCGGCGTGTGCTGGACTGCCCGTGCGGGCTGGGGCGCATAACGTTCCAACTGGCGAAGATGGGACTGGCAATGACCGGGGTTGACCTGACGGCCTCGTTCGTTCGCAAGGCGAAGCGCCGCGCGAAAAAGCAAGGGGCTGACATTCGCTTCCTCCGCTGTGACATGCGCGAGTTGCCCTTCGACGGAGAGTTCGACGCCGTGATTAACTGGTTCAACAGTTTCGGCTACTTTGACGACGCGGGCAATCTCGCTGCGGCCAAGGCTGCGTTTGCGGCGCTGAAACCGGGCGGAAAGTTCCTCATCGAAGTTATGAACAAGTCCTGGGTGCTTTCGCACTTTCGCCAACATTCTGATGGCACGGTCGGAGGGATTCGAATAATCCAACGGATCAGGTGGCATGCAGACACCGGTAGGCTATTTACCAAGAGGACGTTCATTAAGGGCAAAAAGACAGAGAATCATCGTATTTCGATGCGGATTTACAACGGCGCGGAGATGCGGTCATTGCTGCGGGAGGCCGGCTTCGGCGACATTCGGCTCTTTGGACATGCACCGCTGGGCCGATTCACGCGACATTCGCGCAGAATGATTGCCATAGGAAGACGACCGGTGAAGTGATAAAGAAACAGGTCAGGGAGCATTGCGATGGGTATCGACATTGCTGAAATGACGGTGGCGGATTATGACGAGGTTTTTGCCCTTTGGCAGGAGGCCGAGGGATTGGGCCTGCATCCTAATGAATGTGATTCTCGCAAGGGCGTCGCCATGTACCTGGCCCGCAACCCGGGTACGTGCTTCGTCGCGCGGGATGGAGAAAGACTTATCGGCGCGGTGTTGTGCGGTAACGACGGGCGAAGAGGATATCTGAACCACCTGGCGGTGGCGGAGGCGTATCGCCGCCGCCGAATCGGTACAGTCCTGATTCACCGCTGCACGGATGCGCTGAAGCAAATGGGCATCCGTCGATGCAACCTGTTCGTTTTTGCCGCCAACGACGCGGCGGTGGAATTCTGGCGCAAACTTGGCTGGCGCTGTTATGACGAGTTCGGCGTCAAGGCAATGTCACTCAATATTGAGTAAGAGGGATGTTAACAATGAGAAACGACAAAGCAGACACGAATTCCGGCAGCGCATTGCCGACGTTGAAAACCGAGCGGTTGATCCTGAGGCCATTTAGAATGGAAGACGCTCCGAGCGTTCAGCGGCTGGCTGGAGCGTGCGAGATCGCCGACACGACTTTGAACATTCCGCATCCATACGAAGACGGCGTGGCGGAGAAGTGGATTGCCGGGCATCAGCAGAGGTTTGAACAGAACAGGGAAATCGCCCTGGCCATCACGCTGACCGGCAGTAATGTCCTGATAGGGGCCATTAGCCTGCTATCGCTGAGCGAACAGCACCAGCGCGCCGAGATCGGTTACTGGATCGGCAGGGATTGGTGGAGCAATGGCTACTGCATAGAAGCGGCCCGGGAGATCGTTCGGTTCGGCTTCGAGCAATTAGGACTAAACCGTATCGTAGGCCAGCATTTGACGCGTAACCCCGCCTCAGGCCGGGTTATGCAAAAGGTCGGAATGAAACATGAAGGTATGCTGCGCCAGCACGTCAGGAAATGGGATAAGTTCGAAGACATAAAGTGCTACGCAATTCTCAAGAGTGATATCCAACAGAAATAGGAAAGGAGAGCGTTTTATGCGGTTACGCACCTCATTGATTTTCTGATATTTGCATTGAGCGGTAGGCTGGGCCGAGCGAAGCGAGGCCCACCTTAATCCGTTCGAAAAAAAAGCTGGGCACGCCACGGCGCATCTTCGACCTGTCGGCCCAGCCTTGTATCTTGTCCCTGACGGCATCCAGTGGTATATGCGTTCAGTGGTTCCCCGCTGTCTTCGCCCGGAGGGCGAAGACAGCGGGGAACCGGCGGCGGCGAGATCGTCCCAGCCTGGGGTCTCGTCGAGCCCGGTTCGTAGCAGGATCCGCCGCCGCCATTACATGGTTCAACCCGTACAGTCGCCTGGGCCGTTTGTCGAGCCCGAATCGGCAAGGAAGGGAGAAACATGAACACGAACATCTATGTCGGAATAGACGTTGCAAAGGACTCTCTCGACGTCCACACCCTGCCGCACGCCC